>NZ_PCYV01000019.1:0-37066 GCF_002553785.1 Lactobacillus sp. UMNPBX15 | reverse complement strand
ATAGCCACCGAAAATAAAAGACTTTAGCTGAAATCAAATAATCAACTTAAGTATAAGCAACCTATGGAAAAACTACAAGTATTCATAGGCTTATTTGTGGTACTTTCGCTTTTTCTTAAATTTAAACTCTTATTTGCTTTAACCTTATTCGCATCATTAAAACAAGTAAATTTATTTTCTTAAATCATTGATAATACTTGACTTTGGGTAGAAAAAAAGCAAATTAGCATAATTTGCTTTTTCGTTAGACAATGATTATTTAACCAATGCCTTAGTTTTGTATGCATATGCAGCAGTATAAGGACCAGCACCAGTAGCTATTCTTAATGCCTTAACCTTTTTGCCGTTAACAGTTCTAGTAACAGGGATGTAGTATTCACCATCACCAGCTAAGTTAACCCAATTGTTGACATTGAAGCCCTTTTTATAGTTAGCTGCAGCATAAATATTTTCAGTTTTTTTGATGAACTGATTACGCTTCTTAGCTGAAACGTTGTAAACATTTTTCTCGAAGAACTTTTGTGAAGGTACGTAAAGCTTTTTACCATCTACGCTATGAGCAGTGATCTTTACCTTAGAAATTGTTTTATCACCCTTTTCGCGATAATACCAGGTGCCACGGGTTGCTTTTGGTGTGGTAAAGGTTTTAGCAATACCATAGCCTTTAGGAAGCTTGCTAGCATAAGTTGATGTAGATACCAAGAACAATAAACCGGCTAAAAAGGATACGAAAAGTAAAAGTTTCTTTTTCATAGTAGTCTCCCCCCCATTTAATAAATGATATTTTAACTACTTTTATTATAATGGTTTTACAGGAAAAATAATATAAAAATCTATAAAGAATTAGATTAGCATTAAAAATTTTTGTATAATATTCCTATTTAAGAAATAAGAAGGTAAATATATGACGATTGATTATAGAAAAGATATTATTGATTTAATGCAGGCGACGGGGAGCGATCCCCAATCACTGAAGCAGTCAATGATTGCGTTGAAAATTATTAGTAAAATATATAACCAGGCAGTACTAGGCAATCCACCTGAGAATAAGAATGAAGTCGTTAAAATTGCGGAAAAAGCTGATCAGGCTGTAAAAAATGAGCCAGAAATAAAAACTGAGAATAAGCCAGAAAATAAAACTGAAATAGAAACTAAAAAAGAAAATGATGAAAATACTGTAGAAAAAATAAAGCCGAAAAAAACGAAGGAAGAGCTTGAAAAAGAAAAAGCTAAAAAAGAAGAAGCTGCTAAAGCTCTGAGTCCTACGGTTTTAAAGAATAAAAACAAATATGCGACCATAACTCCTATTCCTAAGCCTGTGGTTAAGAAAATAATTCCTGTGGCTAAACCAAAGGAAAAACAATATGATATTAGACGTAAGCTGCTAGGTGCAGAAGCAGTGGATGAGAATGGTCATTCAGTACAATATTTTAATGAACACTTGACTAGAATTGAAAAGCTGGAAAACGGTGATACAGTTACTTTGCTAGATCACTTAAATGACAGTGGCAATCGTCCAATTATTAAAGTTGAGCATCATGCAAAGTCTTTTGCGCCAGATGAGGAAATTATCGAATTTGGTCCAGCGGTAGTTCACCGTGATTCTTTTGGTTTATACATCAAGCAGGACTCTAATGGCAAAAACCTAAGTCAAGTAAATCCTGAAAAAGCTATTTTATACTTAGACATGAATACTGTAAGTCACTTTAACTTACACGAAAATGACCTGATTAGTATTGTTTGGCGAGTCAGTGATCCATCCTTCATTAGGGTTAGATGGCGTTATGCCGAAGCTGAAGTTACTATTCCAGAAAAGAAGGAAAAGCCGGATAAAAATAAAGAAACGGAAAAGCACAAGACTAAAGGTAGACACAAGTCTTTATTGCATCAATTAGAAAAAAAGGAGAAGCAGTCGTCTGAAAAGCAAAATGAAGATTATGCTTCTCGAATTGATTTTGACCTCGATAAAAAACGAGTTACCGTTGTAGTAGGAGACAAGAGCTTAACCTCTAACTTGGCTAAGGTGATTGAAGCACACAATGGAGTAGCTCGAATTATCGAGATGAAACAGGCTTCTAATGTTTTACGTGCATGTAAGGAATCGAATTATGTCATTCTAATCCAGTCATACATTAAGCATTCTATCAGTCAAATCCTGATCAATTCACCACACAAGTCATATTCGATTGCAATGGCCACAACTGCAGGGCAATTAGCGGTAGAAAAGGCTTTATATCGTGCTCGTTACAAGTTGAATGTAACTGATAATGATCAAATTCAATATCCATTTTTAGTAAATAATTAGGTAAAAAAAGAAGTTCAATTAATACTGAACTTCTTTTTTTGATAGATATTTTATTTGAAAAATTATTGCTTCCAAGCAGCATCAAGCTTATCTTTACCAGTCTTGATATCGCTATTCCATGATTGCTTTTTACCTGCCTTAGCTAAAATGGTTTGCATGTTAGCATTAACTTGATCATATGCGGCAGTAGCATTCTTAGTTACTGGTAAGAAGTAAAGGTTCTTAGAGGTCTTGGCAATAATTGCTGGGATCTTGCTGTTCTTGGCAGATTGGTAAACCTTGTCGTTGATAGCAGCAGTATTAACTGGCATGTAGCCTGTTTGTTTAGCCCAGTAAAGTTGTGATGACTTAGAAGTTAAGAACTTAAGGTACTTAAACGCAGCTGACTTTTGCATTGCGGTTGCTTTTTTGAACATATAAATGTCAGTACCTTGTTGTACGTTCATCGTGCTTGGACGAGCAGCTACACCATAAGTGTAACCCTTCTTAAGTCCTTGCTTAAGGTAAGCTTCATTGGCAGTTGAACCGATGAACATAGCAACGCGACCATTGTTGAATGGAGTTGACATGTACTTTTCAGTACCAGCTTGCATGAAGTAGCCGGCTCTTACTCCATTAGCGTAGTAATTGATGGCTTTAACGGAATCCTTGGCAGCAAAGTTTAAGTTCTTATTGAAGTCTTTGCCGTAAGTTTCCTTCATTTGCATCATGTAGTAATTGTTTAAAGCATCAAATCCAACACCGCGTACTTTGTGGTGACTTTCACGGTAAATTTTTGCGGATGCAGAAGCCAATTCACTCATGTTAGTTGGGACTTTAACATCATACTTATCAAGTAAGGTCTTATTGTAGAAAAGTACTTCAACTGACTTGTTGAAAGGAACACCATATTGTGTACCGTTGATGTTTGCACCATCCCAAAGAGCTTTCTTAATGCCACTCTTAGCATATGAGCCCCAGCCAATTTCAGAATTGTTAATGTATGGGGTTAGGTTAACAAGCATATTGTTCTTGGCAGCATTGTAAAGCCAGCCAGGATAAGCTTGAGTAATTGTCGGTAAATCCTTTGGCGATTGCAAACCTGAAACCAACTTAGATTGTAAATCAGAGTAGTTGCCACCTTGGCTTTGCAACTTGATAGTAATGTTAGGATTTTTCTTTTCAAAATCTTTAGTCAATTTTTGCAAACTGCTTTGCGCATTACCAGTTAGTGAATACCAAAAGGTAACGGTAGTCTTCTTGTTAATCTTAGTTGGAATCTTCTTATTAGATGAAGATGAACTAGAATTATTATTTGAACATGCACTCAAGCCTAGAACAGCTAAAGCTGCGGCACCAGTAAGTACCAATTTTTTATAGAATTTCATGATTCTTCCTCTCATGTATATCATGTATTTCTTTTACAAAGGTAGTTTATCATAGATAGACGTACTATTCCTAGCTTTATTAATAAAAATGTTCACAATTAACCGATGAAATTGTTAAAATGATGTTAAATGTATGATATCTTTGGTTTAGCAGGTGAAAAATATGGACAAGAATCCTTTAGTGTATGAATATTCAATTGGTAAGCGTAAGCCATATGATTATGATTATGGTAATCGGCAAGGAAATCAGAATGCTGGCTGTCCTTTTTGTGATGTGCAGCATCTAATTAATATTTATGAAAAAGATGGCGATAAGATTTGGTTGAAGAATAAGTACCCTACGTTAAAGGATACTAATCAAACAATTTTAATTGAATCAAGTGATCACCAGGGAGATATTTCAACTTATACGCGTGAAGATAATCAAGAGTTGATGAAGTTTGGCTTGAAGTGTTTTCAAAAAATGAATAATTCAGGCCGTTATCAGAGTGTGCTTTGGTATAAAAATTTTGGTCCCAAGTCTGATGGTTCTTTAACTCATCCACATATGCAGATCGTGGGCTTATATCATAAAGATGGCTATCACGATATTGGCGCTGATAACTTTAAAGGATTTGAAGTCGGGCGTTCGGGTTCAGTTGAAATGAACTTATCTGCGCGTCCAGTTCAAGGCTACCAAGAAGTAAATATTTTGACACATGATAATACTAATTTGGATACTTGGGCCGATTTGATTCAAAAGGGCACACAATATGTGCGTTCAGTCTTGTCACATGGTGTTGATTCTTATAACTTATTTTTCTATCCAATTAATGATGGTCAAGGTACTTGTTGCAAGATTATTCCACGATTCTATGCTTCACCATATTTCGTTGGGTATAAGATCTCGCAAGTTGACGATTCAGATACATTGAAGTGGGAAGCTGAGCGCTTAAAAGGCTTCGTTAATGGTGGTATTTTACAGTAAGATTTCAAAAATGTGTGTTCAATATTTTGAATACGTTTTTTGTTATAATTGAGGTTGAATAAATCCATTTTTAGAAGAGGATGCTCATAATGAAGAAGATTGTAGTTATTGGTTCAAGTAATGTTGATACAACATTACATGTAAAAGACTTTCCTAAGCCTGGTGAAACAATTAATGCGCTAGACATTACTACTGCTGGTGGCGGTAAGGGTGCTAATCAGGCAATTGCAGCTGCTAAAAGTGGAGCTGAAACTTACTTTATTAACCGTGTAGGTGAAGATAGTGAAGGAAATTTTATCACGCATCAGCTCAAGAGTTATGGCGTGGACACAACTTATGTGCAAACCACAATGGGAGCAAAGACAGGCCATGCTTATATCACGTTGAATGAAGCTGGGCAAAATGACATCATTATTGATCACGGCGCAAATTATGAACTGACAGTGGAAGATATCCGTGCAGCTGGTGATTTGATTAAGAGTTGGGATTGTGTAATTGCTCAATTCGAAATCCCACTAGATGTGACGCTTGAAGCATTTAAGATTGCTAAAAAGGCCAAAAAAATCACTATTTTAAATCCAGCTCCTGCAGTTGATGAGATTCCTAAAGAATTACTGCAATATACTGATATCATTACACCGAATGAAACTGAAAGTGCCAAGATCACTGGCATTGCAATTAAAGATAATTCAACGCTGGCCACTAATGCAGAAAAACTACACATGCTTGGTGTAAAAAACGTGGTTATTACCTATGGTGATAAGGGTGCGTATATTTCAACTCCCGATGTTGAAGAATTAATACCAACTTATAAAGTTGAAGCAGCCGATACTACTGGTGCAGGAGATACCTTTATTGGATATTTGGTAAGCAATTTGAATTCTGACCTATCTAACTTTGAAGAAGCAGCTAAAATTGCAAGTCGTGCATCTTCAATTGCCGTACAACGTTTAGGTGCTCAGCCTTCAATTCCAACTGAACAGGAAGTTAAACAGGCGATGGAGGATGATGAATAATGAACAAGCAAGAACAAGATCGTTTGAAAAAAGAAGCAGCAGAAAAAGCAGCTGCCATGGTTAAATCAGGTATGGTATTGGGCGTTGGTACAGGTTCAACCGTTGCCTTTTTCATTGATGCTTTAGGTAAGCGCAAAGATGAAGACGGCTTAAAACTGAAGGCTATCGTAACTACTAGTAACCGTAGTAAAAAACAACTTGAGGGCTTAGGCTTTAAAGTTAGTGAATTGGCCGATATTGATCAAGCTGATTTAACTGTAGATGGTGCTGATCGGGTTGCCGATAACTTGGATGGAATCAAAGGCGGCGGTGGTGCATTAACTTTAGAAAAAAATGTAGCAATCAATTCTAAGAAGATCATTTGGATCGTTGATGAATCAAAATTAGTGCATCGTTTAAGCGGCTTCCCATTACCAGTTGAAGTTTTACCAATTTCTTGTGAACAAAACTTTAAACGTTTTGAACAAGAAGGATTAAAGCCTCGGTGGCGTATGGAAGGCAATCAACGTTATGTGACTCACTATGGAAATTATATTATTGATTTGGCTGCAGATCCTGTTCCAGCACCTCATGGTTTAGCTGATTACCTTGATCATACTGTTGGCGTAGTTGAACATGGCTTGTTCCTGGATATGTGTGACGAAGTAATTATTGCTCATAGTGATGGCACCATCGAAGATAAGAAAAAGTAAATTAAGTGACTGAAGGAGATTTCATCTCCTTTTTTATTTTTTTAAAAAGATATATTTTTATTGCAAAAAATCTATACTTTTTCTATACTAGTAAAAATTTTAATTTTTAAGTGAAATAGAGGATAAAAACTTATGAATAAAATATCTGGTAAGCAAAAGGTGTCTTTTGCTGGCCTTTTAATTGCTATCGGCATTGTCTATGGTGATATTGGTACTAGTCCTTTGTATGTTATGAAGTCGATTGTGACTGAAAATGGTGGAATTAGTAATGTTAACCGTGAACTAATTGTTGGCTCCATTTCGTTGATTTTTTGGACTGTTACATTATTGACAACGGTCAAATATGTGATAATTGCCTTGAAGGCGACTAATCATGGTGAAGGAGGGATCTTCTCTCTTTATGCATTGGTTAGAAAGAGGGCTAAATGGCTAGTTATCCCAGCTTTAATTGGTGGAGCAGCATTGTTAGCTGATGGGACATTAACTCCAGCTGTGACTGTTACAACTTCAATTGAAGGATTGAAAAATATGCGCTTTGGTGATGTAATTCCAGTTTCGTCGCAAGATATGGTTATCTTGATTACTATTGTTATCCTGGTTTTACTATTTTCAATTCAAAGAATGGGAACGAGTGTGATTGGTAAGGCCTTTGGTCCAATCATGCTCCTGTGGTTTACTTTTTTAGGGCTTATTGGACTTATGAACTTAAGCCATGATTGGAGTTTGCTTGATGCAATTAATCCAATTCATGCTTTGCGTATTTTATTTAGTCCTGCTAATAAAGTGGGTATTTTGATTTTAGGTTCAATTTTCTTGGCAACTACTGGTGCTGAGGCTCTTTATTCAGATGTCGGACATGTCGGGAAAAGTAATATTATGGGCTCTTGGCCTTATGTGTTTGTTTGCTTGATTTTAAACTATTTAGGGCAAGGCGTCTGGATTTTACAAAATGCTAATTATCATGCTGGTAATGGTGATTTCAATCCATTTTTTGAAGCAGTACCAAGTAGTCTAAGATTGTTTGCTATTGCTTTGGCTACGATTGCCGCTATTATTGCTTCTCAGGCTTTGATTACGGGTTCATTCACTTTAGTAGCTGAAGCAAGTAGTTTAAAATTTTTACCAAGAATGAATATTATCTATCCTTCAAATGAGAAGGGACAGATTTATATTCCTTCAATTAATAATATGATCTGTGTCATTACAGTTGCAATTGTTTTCTTATTTAGAACTTCACATCATATGGAAGCAGCATATGGTCTGGCCATCACGGTTACCATGTTGATGACAACTATCTTATTATTTGAATATCTGGGTAAAAAAGGTACCGCGCTATCAATACGATGCATTTTCTTAGTAGTCTTTGCCTTTATTGAAGGGATGTTCTTATTCTCAAGCTTAACTAAGTTTTTGCATGGCGGTTACGTCACTGTTTTAATTGCTGGTTTTATTTTGGCAATCATGTACGTGTGGTTCTATGGCAATAAGATCCGTGATAAGCGTGAGGAGCAGAATGCTTATGTTCGCTTAGATGAATATACAGATATGTTGACTGAGTTGAGCCACTGTGATGATTATCCAGTTTACGCTACGAATGTAGTTTATATGGCTAAGGTTAAGTATAATAAATTCATTAAGCGCGAAATGCTTTATTCAATTTTGGATAAGAGACCTAAACGGGCTAAGGCTTACTGGTTTGTAACTGTTAATGTTACTAACGAGCCATATACTGCAGAATACGCGGTCAATACTTATGGCACTAAGAATGTAATTAACGTTCAGTTGTATTTAGGTTTTAGAAAACAAACCAGTGTAAATGTTTATTTGCGGCAAATTGTTCATGATTTGATCGCTGATGGAACGATTGAAGCTCAACCACAACAATTCACTACTACACCGGGTCGTGATGTAGGGGACTTCGCCTTTGTAATTGTTAACGACGTAATTAGTCCATTAACTAAATTGACAGGCTATGAAAAGTTCATGGTTGAAGCAAGAGTATGGCTGCAGAATTTATCTTCTAACCCTGCATCTTGGTTCGGACTGGAGTATGCCGATACTGTGGTTGAGCGTGTGCCATTAGTATTAGGTGACCATGAAGAAGAACACATTCAACGTATTAAACCCAAAAAAGAAAAATAATTATCAGAATAAAACCAACCACTTTCTTAATTGGTTGGTTTTTTGCTATTATAAAAGTACTTAATACGAGAGGATAATTTTATGAACAAGAGACCTTTAATTATCAGTACTGATCCTGGCATTGATGACATTGCTGCCATGACGATTAGTCTTTTTGCACAAGAACTTGATGTGCGCATGATTGTGCCTACTTGGGGTAACGTGGCACTGAAATATACCTTGCAAAATACCTTAAATTTAGAAAAGTTTTTGCATACTAAGGTTCCTGTCGTAGTGGGTGCTAATCAACCACTGGTGGCACCAATGATTAGTGCTGCTTCGGTTCATGGTAAAACAGGGATTGCCGGCTTTGAATTTGAACAAGCTGATGATTCTTTAATTGAACCTGGTCTTGCTGCAACGTTGATGGCTAAGGAAATTAAAAGTAGTCCAGAAAAAATAACTCTGATGGGCATTGGACCATTAACTGACTTTGCCTTACTTTTTAAGCAATATCCTGAAGTTAAAGAAAATATTGCGGAAATTGTAATTATGGGTGGTAATATTGGTCACGGAAATCATAGCCCATTTGCGGAATATAATATTGCGGGAGATCCGGAAGCAGCGCAGGTAGTTTTTCATAGTGGATTGCCAGTTAAGGTTGCTCCACTTGAAATTGGAAATAAGGCCCATTTAACACCAGAGCAAATGGATAAAGTTAAGACATGTGGTGAAGTGGGTAATATGTTGTATTCACTTTTCTCTAACATTCATGAACCAGACGGTGATCCGCGAATTAAGATTTATGATCCGACTGCAGTTGGAATTATGCTTCATCCGGAAATGTTTACAATGAAAAAGGCAAATGTGAATATTGAATTGCGCGGGCAATATACTTATGGTGCCAGCGTAATGGATTTTATGGACCAAGAACATGCCAATGCGGAGATTGCGACAGATGTGGACTTGGATAAGTTTGCAACTTGGTTTATTGATAGTATTAAAAAGGCAAATCAAGGACGAGAATAATGGCAGATTATGTTTATCGGACAGTTATGCATGACATTAAACAGAATATTTTGAATAATCAGTATGAGGGGATGCGACTGCCTGATGAACGCAGTCTAGCCGAACACTATCAGGTAAGTCGATCATCAATGAAGCGTGCGCTGGAGCTGTTGGCTCAACAAGGGATCGTTTTTAAAAAGCGAGGTAGTGGAACTTTTATTAATCCACTATATTTGCGCAATCAGGCAATGTTTCGTTATGATGGATCGAATCTTGGAATCACTGATTCTTTTAAAGTCCCTGGTAAAAAACAACAAATTAAGTTGCTTGATTTTCATGTGATTAAGGCAACTAAAGAAATTGCGGAAGACTTATTTTTAAATGAAAATGATTTTGTTTATGAATTCAAGCGTCTGCGACTGTTAGATGAACAACCATTTTTAATTGAGACTGGATATTTGCCGATTAAAATTGTGCCGGAATTAAAGCCAGAGACTTTACAAAAGTCTTTGTTTAACTATTTGGAAGATGAACAGGGAAAGACCGTTACTAAGTCATTCTTGAATATCACTGTTGAACCATCGAATGAAGAAGATCAGCAGAAGCTAAATTTGAAGCCGACTGAACCTGTTGGTGTAATGGAAGGGATCTTCTTCTTGGATGATGGGACGCCGTTTGAAGTATCAAATATGCGCGTGCATTATCATTATATGAACTTTAATACCTTTGTTAATTTGGGTAAATAAAAAGTAGCTGTGTTTTCTTAAGTCAATTAGTTTAAGAAAACTTGGCTACTTTTTTATTTTGCTCATTCAGACGGTTTTAGTTTACAGTAATTATTATTTCTCTACTTTAGCTAAATATGAATCAAGCACCTCTAAAACCCCATCATCATTGTTACTCGGGGCCTCATACTTGGCGATTTTCTTAACTTGATCTTCTGCATTAGCCATCGCATAACTGTAACCGGCTAGTTTTAACATCTCAGCATCATTCATTCCGTCGCCAAAGGCAATTAATTCATTGGGTTTAGCACCAAAATAGCGTAAGAAGTATTTTAGAGCGCTCCCTTTATTAACGCTGTAAGGCACAATATCAAGCAAACCGAAACCACTAGAAGTACAGTGAATCTTCTCGGCATGGGTTTGGTTGAATTCTTTTTCTAATTCCGCGGAAAAATCATATTGATAACTTAAGGTGATTTTAGTAATCATATCCTGCGGATTGATAGCCGCTGCTAAATCAGTAACTTCAATTCGATCGGGGTAATAGAAGTTCATCGTCTGCTTAAAACTAGGAGAAGCATTAATAGTTGTATATGAATTGTTGATCCCAGTGACAATAATTGAACTCTTGGAATAATGCTCTTTGATAAAACTTATTAGATCTAAGGTTGTTTTATAAGTGAGCAAATGAGTGCTAATAATTTGATTATCTTGAAGCAAAAGCGAGCCATTGTCAGCAATCATGTCGATTCGGTTTAAAAAGCCAGCAAAATCTTTGCGTAATCTGGTATAAGGGCGCCCACTTGAAACGATAAAGTGAATCCCCTTTTTGTGTAATTCTGTTAAGATGCGGTCAAAGCGCTTGTGATCGAAAGTTTGATCATCATGCATGAAAGTGCCATCCATATCGACAGCAACAACTTTGAATGGTAATTTTGTCATAATTATTTCCTTTGAAAAAATCTATATCTTTTAACAATATTATTGCATAAAAAGGCCGAGCAGATCAGCTACTCGGTCTTTTTGGATTCATTTTTTCATCTAGAGCAGGTTCTAGATACACTTAAATATTAACAAATTGTTCTACCGAAGTGAGCGGACTCAGATAAACATAAGAAAGATTTACATATTTGGTAGCGTCACTTAGCTTTTTCATTAGGTCTTGCTGTTCATGAGTTAGATGCAGGTGATTCATGGCAACTCGAGCCTGAATATACATGACCAATTTGCTAGTGTATTCAAGAGGATGATCACCACTGTCGAACTTATTAAGAACAAGCCCAATTGCATCGCGAATCTGCCGATAGCGACCAATATTCATTTCATTGTAGATATTGCTAAAAAAACTATTATAAAAATTCTTCAAATCTTGGTATACTTCACGACTTTCGCTTTGTTTCTTTTGGTTAAAGAGACTGAACATAACTATCACTCCTTTAAAACAGGTATAATTTGCGTTTTTGGATTAAAATGATGTTTTAATTCCTCAGGCAATGGGGTGTCGGTAATAAGGACATCGATCTGATTGAGGGGGACAGACATGTATGGCGAAGAGGATTGATTAGTAAATTTATATTTTTCGGCAACTAATACAACTTGATTAGCGCGACTAGCGGCGGTTTCGACAATTTTGGAATCAGCCATGCTTGGTGTATATACGCCGTCATCTCTGATTCGAGATCCACCAATAAATGCAGTATTGAAATGGATTTGACGCAATGTTTCTAATGCTGTTTCAGAATAAATGAAACGCTGCTTTTTGTTGATAACGCCGCCCAACAATCTGACTGATGGGATTTCTGTTGCTAATAAGCTTAATGCGTTGTCGATTGAATTCGTGACGATCTGCATGTCAATACCATTAAGCATTGGACAGAGCTGCTTTAACGTAGTTGATGAACCGATGAAATCACATTGACCTGGATGAACAAATCTCTTTGCTATTCTAGCCATTTTCATCTTAACCGGTGATTGTACTTGATTTCTTGCTAAAAAATCAGGTACGCTGTTGCAATTAATTTCCATCAAACCACCATGAACTCTAATTGCTTGACCAGTTTCAGTTAGATGAATTACATCTCGTCTTGCCGTATCAAATGATACATTGAAGTGAGCTGCAATCTGTCTAGTTGATAATTGGTGCTTTTTTTCAAGTAACTGTTTAATTTGTATTAATCTTTCTTCTTGGGTCATCTCATGCCCTCCATTTAGTAATCTAACATGAATGAATAATTTTGCACTGATTATGTCAGTATTTGATATTTGTTTATCTGTACTTATCAGTATTTAAGCAGCTAAATACTTATATCAAAGCATTAAAAGGTTGATATAGCAACAAAAAAGGGATGCAATTTTAAATTAAATACTTATTTTTTAAATTGGTAGGATCCAATTATAAAAATAGTTGAACTTTTTAGATAATTTGGTATGATATAAGTGTAAACAAAAGAACAAATGAACAAGAGCACTCTTAAATGCTCAAAGGAGAATAAGATGGCAGTTGATTATGACTCAAAAGACTATTTAAAGAGCGTTGATGCATATTGGCGCGCAGCCAACTACTTGTCAGTTGGTCAATTGTTCTTGATGAAGAATCCGCTTCTCAAGACTCCGTTGGTGGCAGAAGACGTTAAGCCTAAGCCAATTGGTCACTGGGGCACGATTGCACCACAAAACTTTATTTATGCTCACTTGAATCGTGTGCTTAAGAAGTATGACTTGAACATGTTTTATATTGAGGGTTCAGGTCACGGTGGTCAGGTAATGGTTTCTAACTCATATCTTGATGGTTCATATACTGAACGTTACCCAGAGATTACCCAGGACGAAAAGGGGATGGCTAAGCTATTCAAACGCTTCAGTTTCCCAGGCGGTGTTGCTTCTCACGCTGCTCCTGAAACTCCAGGTTCAATTCATGAAGGTGGGGAATTAGGCTACTCACTTTCACACGGTACTGGTGCTGTTTTGGATAATCCAGATGTTATTGCCGCTGTTGAAATTGGTGATGGTGAAGCTGAAACTGGTCCCTTAGCTGCTTCTTGGTTTAGTGACAAGTTCATTAACCCAATTAAAGATGGTGCAGTTCTGCCAATCTTGCAAATCAACGGCTTTAAGATTTCTAACCCAACCATTGTTTCTCGCATGAGCGATCAAGAATTAACCGAATACTTCCGCGGCATGGGCTGGGATCCTCACTTTGTTTCAGTCTTTAAGGGCGGCCGTTTTGATGGCGAAAAAGATCCAATGCAAGTTCATGAAGAAATGGCTAAGACCATGGATGAAGTCATTGAAGAAATCAAGGCTATTCAAAAGCATGCCCGTGAAAACAATGATGCTACCTTGCCACATTGGCCAATGATTATTTTCCAATGCCCTAAGGGCTGGACTGGTCCAAAGAAGGACTTGGATGGCAACCCAATTGAAAACAGCTTCCGTGCCCACCAAATTCCAATTCCAGTTGCTCAAGGCGATATGGAACACGCTGATATGCTTACTGATTGGCTGGAAAGCTACAAGCCGGAAGAATTATTTAACGAAGATGGTTCACCTAAGGAAATCGTGACTGAAAACACTGCTAAGGGTGACCATAGAATGGCCATGAACCCAATCACTAATGGTGGCCTTGATGCTAAGCGTTTGAACTTGCCAGACTACCGCAAATTTGCTTTGAAGTTTGACAAGCCAGGTTCAGTTGAAGCCCAAGACATGGTTGAATGGGCTAAGTACTTGGATGAAGTTGCTAAGCTCAACCCAACTACTTTCCGCGGTTTTGGCCCAGATGAATCCAAGTCAAACCGTTTGTTCCAATTGCTTGATAATCAAAAACGTCAATGGGAGCCAGAAGTTCATGAACCAAATGATGAAAACTTGGCTCCAAGCGGTCGAGTAATTGACTCACAATTGTCAGAGCACCAAGATGAGGGCTTCCTTGAAGGCTACGTTTTGACTGGCCGTCATGGGTTCTTCGCTACTTATGAAGCCTTTGGCCGAGTAGTTGACTCCATGCTCACGCAACACATGAAGTGGTTAAGAAAGGCTAAGGAACAATACTGGCGTCATGATTATCCATCACTTAACTTTGTCGCAACTTCAACTGTATTCCAACAAGACCACAATGGTTACACTCACCAAGATCCAGGTATCTTGACTCACTTGTATGAAAAGAACCGTCCAGATCTTGTTCATGAATACTTGCCATCAGACACTAATACGCTTTTGGCAGTGGGCAACAAGGCACTGCAAGACAGAGAATGCATCAATGTCTTGGTAACTTCTAAGCAGCCTCGTCCACAATGGTTCTCAATTGAAGAAGCCAAGAAGTTGGTAGACAAGGGCTTAAGCTACATTGACTGGGCTTCAACTGATAAGGGTGCTAAGCCGGATGTTGTCTTTGCTTCAACTGAAACTGAACCAACTATTGAAACTTTAGCCGCAATCGATATCTTGCACAAGAAGTTCCCAGATTTGAAGATTCGCTACATTAACGTAGTTGACGTCATGAAGCTCATGGATCCTAAGGACAACAAGAATGGTCTTTCAACTGAAGAATTTGACAGATTATTCCCTAAGGATGTGCCAGTAATCTTTGCATGGCATGGCTACAAGAGCATGATGGAATCCATTTGGTTTGCTCGCAAGCGCTACAATGTTCATATTCACTGCTATGAAGAAAATGGTGATATCACTACTCCATTTGATATGCGTGTCTTGAACCACCTTGATCGCTTCGATTTGGCTAAGGATGCGGTTGAAAGCATCGATAAGCTAAAGGGCAAGAATGCGGACTTCATCAGTCACATGGATGACTTGCTTGAAAAGCACCATCAATACATTCGTGACAATGGTAAGGATATGCCAGAAGTAACTGAATGGCAATGGTCGGGCTTGAAGTAAAATTAAAATAAGAATAAATTAGACCTATGCGAAAAGCGTAGGTCTTTTTTTGATAAAGAGGGAAAATATGAAAAGTGGGTTAGTACTTGAAGGTGGAGCAATGCGTGGGCTGTTTACAGCTGGCGTAATTGATGTGTTTTTAGAAAATGACATAACCTTTGATTTAGCAATTGGCGTTTCAGCCGGTGCTGCCTTTGGCGTAAACTTGAAGTCGGAGCAAAAGGGAAGAGTATTGCGCTACAACATGCGCTTTGCGGGGAAACCATATTATGCTAGTTGGAAGTCATGGCGGCGGTCAGGCAATTTGTATGCGGCTAACTTTTGTTACCATATTTTGCCTGATAAGTTGGATGTTTTTGATAAAGAAAAATTTATGACTAATCCAATGGACTTTTGGTGTGTTGCAACTGATGCTGCAACAGGTGAGTCGGTTTATCATCAATTACATGATGCAGGTTATGTTGACTTAGAGTGGATTAGAGCCTCGTCGTCGATTCCATTTTTTGCTCATCCAGTTGCAATTCATGGGCATTATTACTTTGATGGCGGTGTATCTGATTCAATTCCGTATGATTTTTTAGAGCAGCAAAACTGTGATAAAAAGGTAGTCATTGCTACACAGCCGAAGTCTTATCGCAAAAAGCAGAGTAAGCTCTATCCACTGGAAAAAGTAATTTTAAGGAAATACCCCGCAGTAGTAAAAAAATTGGCTACTAGAGCTGAGGATTATAATGCGGTGCTTGATCAGATGGTAAAAGATGAAGCTGCTGACCAAGCTTTTATTATTCGTCCACCGTTTCCGCTTGAAATTGGCACTTTAGAAACAGATAAAAAAGAGATGCGACGAGTGTATGAGGTCGGACGAGTTGAGGCGGAGAAAGTTTTGCCAGCTTTGCGTGAATATTTGAACAAATAATAAAACAAGTATCTAGGAAAGATTAATCACTTCTCAGATACTTGTTTTAGGTTGTTCATAAAAATTTCTCAAAAGCATTGCTGATGCCATCTTCGTCATTTGAAGTGGTAACATAATCAGCATGCTTTTTCGCTTCTTCGGAGCCATTACCCATGCAAACAGCTGTTCCAGCAAAGTCAAACATGGTAATATCATTTCTTTCGTCTCCAATTGCCATGACCTCTTCTGGAGTAATGCCAAGTTTTTCAGTTAATTCTTTTAATCCGGTTCCTTTATTAACATTAGGGTGAAGTAGCTCTAAGAAGCAATCGTCGGCACGAACAATATACAGCTCTTGCCCAAATTCTTGGCGAATTTTATCCTCCCATTGGTCTAACAACTTAGCTTTAGTGGCAAAACAACCTTTAGCAATTTCAAAATCACTAGGCAATTCATCTGGCTCTCTAATGTATAAAGTCGCACTATTTTCGTAAGCTTGAGTATAAACCATTAAATCAACATCATGATCTCCTGTAATTATTTTTGAATCAGGGGAAACAACGTTAAAAGGTAAATGATGCTCGTTAGCAAAAGCATACATTTTACGATAAAGTCGATTAGAAACTAGATCTTTAGTCATTATCTTGCCATCTGCTGTGCGGGTAATTGCGCCATTAAGAGTGATAGCATATTGATCAGGTCCAATAATTCCTAATTCGTCCATAAAATGTTTTAATCCTGCGATTGGCCGACCAGAACATAAAGCAACTTTTATTCCTTGGTCTAAAGCTGTTTTAACTGCCTTTTTTGTACTGGGCAAAATCTTACCTGTTGAATTAAGCAAGGTACCATCGGTATCAAGTGCAATAAATTTGATTGTCATAATAATTCCTCCTGTGCATTTAACTTACCGTTAATTATGCCAGACTTTGTGTTATTTCAGTAAGCAAAGTAGTTCATCTTGGAAAGGAAAAAGGTTTTATCACTTGTTTCGTTTCATGAAATGAAATATATTGCAGAGGATTTTATGTGTATAAATAGAGAATGTCTATAGCATATTTATTGACATGTTATTTTTGTATGTAAAGTAAATGATTAAACATAGGCGCGACAAGCAAAATAAAGGGGGGTATAAATATTGGTATATACATCATTGAAGGGCTGAAATAAATTTCATGAAATGAAATATCATCTTAACTTTATGAAACAATAAGTCATAGTTTTAAAAAGCGCTTACATTAGCTTAAAACTATGGTATAAATAAAAATGTAAGCTAGCTACTAAGATAGAGTTAAGTTCAGAATTTGATATCAACTGGACGTTTTATCTTAAAACATTTTTGAGGAGTAAATATTTGTGTGAAGCACAAATGGCAAAAGTCAATTGTATGAGCACCTTGCGGTTGACTTGATCTGATGAAATAAAGATGTAGATGCAGGTGTAGATGTAAGAATAAGTTATTGATTTAATTTTTTTCTTCAGAGGTAAACGATTATGATGCAGAAAATACAGCGGTTTGGGGCCGCTATGTTCGTCCCAGTTATGCTGTTCTCGTTTGCGGGTATTGTCGTAGCTTTAGGTAGTTTGTTCAATAACCCGACTCTGTTTGGTTCAATTGCCAACCCGGGAACTACATGGAACTCAGTTTGGGACACAATTTCAGCTGGTGGTTGGACAGTATTCAACCAAGAAGGTATTTTGTTTACTGTAGGTTTGCCAATCGGTTTAGCCAACAAGGCTAGAGGTAGAGCAGCCATGGAAGCAGTTATTGCTTACTTGACTTACAACTACTTCATCGGTGCAATGCTTACCCACTGGGGTGCAGCATTTGGTATTCCTAACTTTGACAAGATTCAAATTGTTGCTAACGCTACTAACCACGGTTTAACTAACATTGCTGGTATCAAGACTCTTGACACTAGTATCTTAGGTGCCTTGGTTGTTGCTTTGATTGTTGTATGGCTACACAACAAGTACTTTGACAAGAAGTTGCCAGACTGGCTTGGTACTTTCCAAGGTTCAACTTATGTCTACGCTTTAGCATTCTTCGTAATGATTCCTTTAGCACTCATTACCTGCTGGGGCTGGCCAAAAGTTCAAATGGGTATCACCAGCATGCAACACTTCATCGTAGATAGTGGATTTATCGGTGTTTGGATTTACCAATTCTTGAACCGTGTATTGATTCCTACTGGTCTTCACCACTTGGTATACATTCCATTCCAATTCGGTCCAGCCGTTGTTGCCGGCGGTTTGCAACCATACTGGTTGAAACACCTTGCTGAATACGCTGCAAGTACTAAACCACTTTCACAAATCGCTTCAGTTGAAGGATTCCAACTTTACGGTAACGAAAAGGTATTCTTAGTACCATTTATCTGTCTTGCCTTCTACGCAACTGCTAAGAAGAACAAGAAGAAGCAAACTTCAGCTTTGCTTATCCCAGCTGCTTTAACCTCAGTATTAGCTGGTATTACTGAACCTATCGACTTTACTTATTTGTTTGCTGCTCCAGTTCTTTGGGTAGTTTACTCAGTATTGTCAGCCACGATGAACACAGTTATGTGGGCCTTTGGTTTAAGAGGATTCATGTCAGATGGTGCGATCGGTATCGCTTCAATGAACTGGATTCCACTTTGGCAAAACCACTGGAAGACCTACGTCATGGAATTTATCGTTGGTATTATTTTCGGTATTATCACTTACTTCGTCTTCAAGATCATGATCGAGAAGTTCAACTACATTACTCCAGGTCGTGAAGCCGATGATCAAGATGTTCACCTTCTTTCAAAGAAAGAATACAAGGCTAAGAAAGCTGCAGAAGCTGCTGGTAAGGACGCTAATGACCCTTACATTGAAAGAGCAACTGCTTACCTTGAATTATTAGGTGGTCCTTCAAACATTACAGAATTGAGTTCATGTGCTACTAGATTACGTGTATCTGTTGCCGATCCAAATAAAGTTGCTTCAGATGCCGCATTTAAAGCAAACAAGGCTGTCAATGTCGTACACCACGGTAAGGCTATCCAAGTTATCGTAGGTTTGGACGTACCTCAAGTTCTTGATGAAATGAACACTTTAATGCAACAACAAGGTGGCGACGCTAAGGTATCAACTGAACAAGATAATCCTTATATTGAAAGAACTACTGGTATCGTTGACTTGCTTGGTGGTGACTCCAACATTCAAGATGTCATTGCTTGCTCAACTAGAGTAAGAACTCATGTCGTTGATCCTAAGAAGGTCGCTCCAGATTCAGAATTCAAGAAGATCGCAGATTCTTACGAAGTACAACATAAAGATAACAACGAGGTTGACATCGTTGTCGGATTGGATGCCGATCAAGTTGTTGATCAAATGAAACAATTGCTATAATCTGAAAGCGCTTGTGTTATCATTAATATATAAATTATATATTGATAAGGGCACAGGTATTATGGCAAATTTGAGATCAATGGTCTATGACAATAGTCATAAATTGAACGATTCTGAAAAACAGATAGTTCAATATGTTCTAAATAATCCGAGAGACTGTAGCAAATTAAGCTTAGCCAAATTAGCTAAAAAGCTTTATGTATCCGAATCCGCAATTTTCCGGTTATGTAAAAAGCTAGGACTAAGTGGCTACAGTGAGCTTAAATTTGATTTGGTTGAATTAGCCGAATCGAAGCAAAAACCAATCAAAATTGAAAATAATTTTGCGCGGGAACTTAGTAAAGTAAATTCAGACGTGTTGAAGTATTTCAAACAACGTGATTTCAATAGCTTGTATCGCGATTTAGATAATGCAGGGACAATTTACATTTACTCTACTGGTTGGCAACAAGAGTTAATCGCACAATATTTGGCTCATGAATTGTTTGTAGTTGGCAAGCATGCAACTGTTTTGCCATCAGCATTAGAGGAGTTAAAAGCTGCGGGACGCTTTGCTCAAAAAGGCGATGTTTTGTTTATTATCTCGTTTACGGGTGATAATAAAACGATCAATGAGGAAATCACTAAGTTGGAACTAGTGAATGATAAATTCAAATATGTTTCGTTCACTAACCTGAAGCAAAATAAATTAGCTTCATTAGTGCAGCACAACATTTATTTTCCAACGATTGCCTTTACTGATGATGCCGACTTTAAGAGCGGGAAGGTTGCCTTTACCCCAGCGTACTTCTTGATTGATTTGGTAATTAGTGAATATGTAGCTTGGCAACAGAGTCAAGGAGAGGATGTAGAGATCAATGTGGGCAATTAGTAAACGAAAAGTTGGCAACTTTATCGATCGAATAACCGAAAGCATGCACTTGGATACTAAGAAGATTTTGACTTGGTATTCATACGTACTTTTCATTGCTCCACTATTGTTTTGGGCGATGATTGCACTACGAAGCGGTGCTTCTGGTCAATCGATTCGGATGATGATTATGAAGCAGCCGATGATTGCGATTAGTACAATCGTTGCTATCGTTGACTTCATACTAGGCTACTATATGTTGTTAAACCACAAGCAGTTTTTAATCAATCGACAGACTTATCGCTTCTTGATGGGAAGTCAGATGATTGCTCAGCTCTTTGTTGGCAACTTGCTTTGCGTAGTATTAGCTATCTTAGGTTTTTATCGAGCAAAAGCTTTGAAGAAAACGCAAGATGGTGTTAGTCGAGTAATAATCGCAATTTCACTTACTGCAGCTGGTTTATTACTCGCAAGCTTTATGTTGATATTATTACTTGAATTTTAGAAATCCAGAGGTTATTAATTATGTTTAATTTCTTTAAGAAAAAGAATAAGGGTATTGAAGTAGATGCGGTAGTTGATGGCGACATTATGCCAATTACTGATGTAAAAGACGATGTCTTCTCAACTAAGATGTTAGGTGATGGCTATGCTATCAAGCCTAAGGATAATCATATCTATGCACCAGTTGATGGTAGTATTTCCACACTTTTCCCAACTAAACATGCTATTGGTATCACGAATGACCAAGGTATTGAGTTTTTGATTCACTTGGGTCTTGATACTGTTGAACTAAAAGGTGCTCCGTTTACAGTGAATGTTAGTCAAGGCGATAAAGTTAAGAAAGGTCAACCCTTAGCCACAATGGATTTCCAAATGATTACAGACAAGGGATACGATGACAGCTGCATCGTTGTCTACACCAACATGGACCTGATTAAGTCAGTTACTCCGATTGAAAAAGGCAGTGTTGAACATTCCCAAAAAGTACAAACTATCGAACTTAAATAGTCAACTTTCCCCTCTCTCATGTAAAAATTTAACGACTATTTCTCTAGTTTTCGGCTTAGCTTCTACGTTGAAGCTAAGCTTTTTCTGTTAGAATGTTAATTAAGAAAGAAGGTCATTTATGAAAAGATATCGACCGAACACTAAGGCAGTCATTGTGGGTATAGTTTTGATGTTAATTGGTATAGCATGCTGGGTAATTAAGGCATCATTTATTCCTAAGGGAGCAGACTTCTTGTTTCCGATTGGCTTACTTGTGATTTGTCTTGGTGGATTAACTTTAACCATTACTGCGTTTATTGCTATGCGAAAAAATGATCTTGCAATGAGTGCTTATTTAAAAAAACAGGCAGCAGAAAAGAAAAAGCAAGAAAAGAGCAATAATTAAGCTTTTTAACAGTTTTTTACTATAATAAAATATAGATTGTTATTATATAAGCAAAAAGGAATTGAGGAAAAATGAATTTTAAGGATGTTTATGAAAAGGAACATGTAACGCGGAAGTTTACTAATAGAAAATTACAAGAAAAAACAATTGCTGGAATCGTTAAAATGGCACAGCAATCACCTTCATTGCTTAATTCTCAGCCATGGCGTACATATGTTTTGATGGGGGATGCTTTAAGCAAGTTTAAGGCTGCTTCAGCTAAAAAGATTGATGATAAAGAAGCTGCACATGAAGATTTTGCTTCAATGCTATCACTAGACTGGGATACTTATCCAAGTCGTAATATGGCTACGATGGGTGCATCCCAAAGTTTCTTTTTCAGAAATAAGCTTCAATTATTTAATGATGCGAATAAAACAATGTTCAATGCACCAGCAATTATCTTTTTAACGGTTCCGAAGAAATCTCCAGCTTGGTCCGTTTTTGACTTAGGAATTTTTGCACAAAGTATCATGCTTTTAGCCATTAACCGTGGCTTAGGTGTGATGCCAGCTCATTCAATGGTTTCATACCCAGAATTGGTTAGAGAATATGCCCAAATTCCAGATGATGAAGCTGTCGGAATGGCAATTGCAGTTGGCTATATCGACAAGAATGCTGAAATTAATGATCCTAAATTTATTCCAAAGCGTGTACCGTTTAATGAAATTTACAAGGTGGTCGAATAAATTACAAAAACCGTTATCCCTTGTGTAAAACTGCACTATTTTAGGCAAGAAATGGTAAAATAGGTTTTAGTAATATATTTGTAAAAAAAGGTGATAATACTTTGAGTCCAGCTCAAATAGTAACTAATTTAGTTGCAACATTATTAATATTTATCGTTGCATCATTCTTTGTTGCTGCGGAATTTGCGTTAGTTCAAACTAGACCAAGTCAGCTCGAAGATATGCTTGCTAAGGGTCAAGGAAATAAGAAAAAGTTGCGTCGTGCTTTGCATATGACGCACAACTTGAATGAGTATTTGTCAACTACTCAGGTTGGTACCACTTTGGTTGGTGTAGTCTTGGGTTGGTTCTCGGCTGATACATTCGCAAGCATCTTGGAAGATCTTTTCCATTTGACGCCAATGAATGAATCACTCATCAAGTCAGTTAGTGCAATCTTAGGCGTAGTTTTATTAACTTATTTGGAAGTTGTCTTAACTGAAGTTGTGCCTAAGAATATTGCGATTGACAAGCCAGTACCGATGATGATGGGGATCGTTACGCCACTTCATATTTTCCATACGATTGTTTATCCATTCGTTTGGCTATTAAATACTAGCTCCAATGGAATCTTAAAATTGATGGGCTTTACTCCAGCTGATGAAGAAAATGAAGTTTATTCACAATCTGAAATCATCAAGTTGTCGCGTAATGCGGTTCATGGTGGTTCGCTTGATAAAGAAGACTTAACTTATATGGAAAGAGCCTTCGAATTAAACGATAAGGTTGCTAAGGACATCATGACTGACAGAACAAGATTGTCAGTACTTGATTCAACTGATACAATTGCCTATGCCTTGAAAAAATACTTGGAAGAAGGCTACAGTCGTTTTCCAGTTGTGCGTGATAATGATAAAGATGACGTTGTGGGTTATGTTTATGCGTACGACATTGTGCAACAAAGCCAAATTGATGGCAACGTACCAGTAACAAGAATTATTAGAACTATTATCACGGTACCTGAATCAATGCCAATTCAAGATATCTTGCACTTGATGATTTCTAAGCACACACCAATTGTCTTAGTAGTTGACGAATATGGTGGTACTAGTGGGATCGTTACTGATAAGGATATTTATGAAGAGCTTTTCGGTTCTGTTAAGGATGAAATTGATGATGTTTCAGATGATTACATTATCAAGGACAAGGATGGTCAAGTTCATGTTTCAGGTAAGACGACTTTATATGACTTTGAGCGTTTCTTCCATACAGATCTGAAGGCCTTTCAAGATAGCGATATTATTACCATTGGTGGTTACATGATGGAACATTATCCTAACTTGAAAAAGGGTGAATCAATTGAACTTGAAGGATATAAGTTTACCTTAGACAGTATCGAACAAGGCTTTATGCGCTGGTTTATCGTTGAACCGATTAAGGATAAAGATCAAAAAGGCGATCAATCAAAGGATGAAAATTAGAAATTATTCAGAGGAAGCGTTGAAAATGACGCTTTTTTTGTTTAAAGATGTTATAATTCTTTTTATTAGGAATAATATATGTAAATTGAATTGAAGGGTAGATTAAATGGCAAAAGGCGACAATATTGACCAAATTATAGATCACAAATTATTCACAGAAGATGACATTCATGAGATGTGCGTCCGTTTAGGTAAGCAATTAACTGAGGACTATGCTGGTAAAAAGCCGGTAGTTGTTGGGGCTTTGAAGGGTGCAATTTACTTCTTGACTGACTTAACTCGACAAATGGACGTAGCACATCAACTGGATTTTCTCGATGTTTCTAGTTATGGTGATGGCTTTGAGTCAACTGGTAAGGTCAAGATAGTATCAGATTTGGTAACTGACGTGAAGGATCGCGATGTTTTAATTGTCGAAGATATCGTTGATACGGGTTTAACTTTGAAATTCATGAAAGAACACATTATGGCACGTGGCGCTAAGAGCGTTAAGTGTTGTGCAATGCTAAATAAGGAAGCCAGAAGAACTACCGATGTTGAATTAGAATATTATGGTTCAAAGGTTGGCAATGAATTCGTAGTGGGTTATGGTTTGGACTTTTTAAATATGTATCGTAACCTTCCTTATGTTGGGGTATTGAAGCCAGAAGTTATTCAACATTACGCTAATAAATAAGGATGAAAATTAGATAAAGAATCAAGCGAGTGAGAATGATCACTCGCTTTTATTTACTGCTTTTGATAAAAAAATTCTATTAAAATATCAAATTAAATTTATTTTTTAGATTTAATATTGTGGTTATAATGTAGGCGGTTTAGTAAAAAGAACAAGTAAAGGAGTAGTTTTTATGACCAAACAAAATATTAAAGCTCAAGCAGATGGTCGCAATGGTCAAATTGATTTTGAGATTGATTTAGAAAACAATAAAATTAGCGATGTCAAAGTAACCAAGAATTCGGAAACTCCTGCAATTTTTAATCAAGCTTTTGGTAAATTAAAGAAAAATATTATTGATAATCAAAGTTTTGACGTGGACGCTGTTTCTGGGGCATCATTGATGACTCAAGCAATGCTAGATTCTGGTAAAAAAGCATTAGCTGAAAATAACATTGCTCTTGACGGAAAAAAGCCAGAAGTCGTACATGAAGAAAGGCAACTAAATGTTGATGTTGCTGTAATTGGCTCCGGTATGGCCGGGTTAATGGCGGCAAGTCGTGCTCTTTCGATGGGTAAAAAAGTAGTTGTACTTGAAAAAAATGGCTATTTAGGTGGAGCAACTATTTTAAATGGCTCAAATGTTGTAGGAACTGGCTCTAAAGTTTCTGCAGAATTATTTGGTGAAACGGCAAAGAAGGATTCGCCAAATAGACTAGTTCAAGATATTACTCGTGAATGCCGCGGTACCAATTATCCAATGTTGTCAAAGTTATTAGCTAACAATATTGGTAGGGCCGTAGACTTTATTACTGAATTTGCAAATTTGACTTATCAAAAAGCGGAAACCCAAACAGTTGAACATAGTGTAAATCGTCAAATTGAAATGCCTAGTGAAAGCTCATATGAATTAGTGACTAAGGTGGCTGAGGCATTTGAAAAAAAAGGCGGACAAATTATCTTAGATGCCCGTGTTGAAAAGTTGAATAAAGATAAGGCTGGCAAACTGGTATCTTTAACCGCTGAAGGCAAGCACCAGACAATTAATGTCAATTTCAAGTCACTTGTTTTAGCTGCTGGTGGTTGGGGTGCACGTGATTATCAGGCTCATAAGACTGATATTCCATATTATGGTCCAATGACTTCAACCGGTGATTATTTTGATTTTGCCAAAAATATGAATTTGGTTACTCGTAACTTAGACTGGTATAAGGTATATCCACATGGATTGGAAGTTGAACCTGAACCTGGTATTGCTAAGCTAACAACTTATTCAACTAAAGAAGCGACCGATATGGGGGCTATTTTTGTTAATACTGATGGCAAGAGAATAGTTAACGAATCTGCACCTTATACGCATTTTAGGGATGCGATTGCCGAACAAAATGGTAAGGTAGCTTACATTGTCATGGATCAAAGAACCTGGGACCGTTTCTATGAATTAATGCTTAAGTATGGCTTTACCAAAGAAGAAGTTCAATCATTCTTTGATTTGGATGGCGAGAAGAGTCCAGTTCTGGTCAAAGGCGACTTGAAGACCGTGGCAGAAAAAGCAGGTATTGATTATCAAACGCTGAAGGAAACTGTTGATAACTATACTGAAGATGTTAAAGCAGATTATGATCCTGAGTTTGGTAGAGACAAGAAGTTTATGCATGAGTTCGAAGGCGATACATATTATGTAATTGAACAAAAACTTCTGTTCTGCACAACTTTGGGTGGATATGAAACTACTGATCAAATGCAGCTTCTTGACAATGATATGAATCCCGTAAGTAACTTCTATGCTGCAGGAGAAATTGTTGGTGGTGCTAATGGTCATGATTCAATGCCAAGTATGATGAATTCTTGGAGCTATGCTTCTGGTTTTGTTGCAGGTACGACTGCTGCGGATAATACCAATTATAATTATTCTACTGTTTCAAATGAACAAGAAGCAGATGCTGTATCAGGCGCCTCTGAAGCTTAATTTAAATACTGAAACTTGAAAGCACCAAAATCAAGCTCAAGTCCTGTCACTATTGAGCTTTTCTAGACGTAATTAGTTTTTATATGATCTGTTTCAGTGCAATTTGTATGAATCGTGGCAGTTGGTTAATAAAGTCATTGATTACTTCATCTATCTTTTCAAAACTATTCTGTTTAAGCTCTTTTAATTCTGAAATTAAGTAGACCAATGCATCTACGAATCTAATATCAGGTAAGGATTCGTTCATTAGATAGAATAAATCTCCGATTGTCCTATCATCTGTATTTTGTCTTTCCTGCCAGGCCAATAGATCATAAGTTATTACTGTAACTGCGATATAGCCACATTATCCATCATAGCTTTGAACTTGAGATTTATCTAAAGCAAGATATTGCTTAGACGTCTTAAAATATGTTTCAATTTGCCATCTACGACCATAGAGCTGGATGATTTCTTCAGGTCTAAGCTTTGTCTGAGTAGTAGCTAAAACCGAATGCTTGTTCTTGTTTCTACGGTTGGAGACAAAGACGAGCTTTAATAAAAAGCTATGTCCATGATATTGAGCCTCAACTATGCTTGAATAAAGATAATGTTTCTTTTTACGGATGTTTGAAGCAGCCAATGAGCCGAGCTGCAATCAAGCATAATAGTTTTTGCCAGTTGATTCTTCCATCGTTAAGTACATTGCGAGCAGTTCTAGCGGAAAAACGCTTGTCACTCTTAGCTCTGAATAAGGAAAGCCGAGCAAAGTGTACTGACATCAACCAAGAGATGATCATGGTTAATGAAACGGTAGATTTACGCTTAAAGTTGACTTGTTTAGTTAACTTAGCTAGACTGATTAGTTTGATAAATGAAGAAATTAAGGATTTAGTATCGTTTTCTGTGTCGATTTGTTCTATACTGTTCATTGCGTAGGATTTTCAGGTTGACATTTAAAGTATAACGCAGAGAGATCCTGCGTTTTTATTTTTGATAAGAAAAAGCCAAGAGGCGCGGGGAAGGAGCGTTAATCTTAGCTTTCAAGTTTCAGTTTATTAATTAAAGCATGCAATTAAAAAGTTTAATGTGGATAACTATTTGCATTAAGCTTTTTTATTTGGAGAACGAAACATAGTTATTTCATAACAATTTTGTTATGAAAGTATAGTGAAATTGATATTTGATACATCAACAGATGACGCACTAATATTAACTTGTGGATAAAGTTAAACTTATTAGAGGTGTAAGCAATGAAGTCAGGAAAATATCAAGTAAAAGCTAAAGGTCATGGTTCCGAATCAATGCCAATGGAAGTTGACATTGATGGCGATAAAGTTACTTCAATCAAAGTAGATTCATCAGGTGAAACTAAGGGAGTAGCCGATGAAGTATTTAGACGTTTGCCTAAAACAATTGTGGAAAATCAAACTTTAAACGTTGATGCGGTCAGTGGCGCGACTATTTCCAGTCATGGTGTGATTGATGGCGTAGCCGAAGCAATTGATGAAGCAGGCGGCGATTCAACCGAATGGAAAAACCGTGAAAAGCCCGCTGCTACAAAGGTAGAAGATGAAGAAATTACTGTTGATGTAGCTGTAGTTGGTGCAGGTGGCGCTGGTCTAGCAGCTGCAGTTCGCTCAATTCAACATGGTGAAAGGGTGGCTGTTCTTGAAAAGTATCCACAGATCGGTGGTAATACTAGCCGTGCTGGTGGTCCAATGAATGCGGCTGAACCAGAATGGCAAAGTAAATTTAAGGCTCTTCCTGGTGAAAAACAGACTTTAGAAGACTTGGCTAATACGCCAATTGAACAAATTGATTTAGAATACCGCTTTGATTTTGAAAGATTACAAAGACAAATCAAAGAATATATTGATTCTGGTACAGATTATTTATTTGATTCGACTTTACTCCATGAAATTCAAACTTATTTAGGTGGTAAAAGGACGGATTTAAAAGATAACGAAATTCATGGTAAATATGCTTTGGTACATGAATTGGTAACGAATGCTTTGAATTCTGTTAAATGGCTCCAAGATTTAGGTGTTAAATTTGATAATTCTCAAGTTACAGAACCAGTTGGTGGTCTGTGGCGTAGAGGCCATAAGCCAGTAGAACCATTAGGTTATGCATTCATTCATGTTTTGGGTGATTGGATAAGAGAGCATGGTGTCGACCCATATCTTGAAACTCGTGTTGAAAAACTAATTATTGAAAATGGCAAAGTACGCGGTGTAATTGCGACACGCGCTGATGGTAGTACTTTGACTGTGCATGCTAAGGCAGTAATTTTAACGGCAGGTGGCTTTGGTGCCAATACTAAGATGGTTCAAAAATACAATACCTATTGGCCAAACATTGCAGACGATAGTACAACAACTAATTCACCTGCAATTACTGGCGATGGGATTAACTTAGGTCTTGAAGCTGGTGCAGACTTATTCGGTATGGGCTTTATCCAATTAATGCCAGTAGCTGATCCAAAGACCGGTGAGCTTTTCACTGGTGTTGTAACTCCGCCTGCTAACTATATTATGGTTAACAAAAAGGGTAAGAGGTTTGTTAATGAATTTGCGGAACGGGATGTTTTGGCTAAGGCAGTTATCGAAAATGGTGGTTTGATTTATCAAATTGCGGACGATAAGATTAAGGACACTGCTTACAATACAACCCAAGAGTCACTTGATGCGCAAGTTAAGGCTGGAACCTTGTTTAGAGCTGATACGCTTGAAGATTTGGCAAAACAAATTGGAATGAATCCAGCAGTTTTGGTTAAAACTATCCAGGATTATAATTCTTACGTTGATCGTGGCGAGGATCCAGACTTCCATAAGAATGTATTAGGCCTCAAATGTGAAGTTGCACCATTCTATGCTACTCCGAGAAAGCCTGCTATTCACCACACTATGGGCGGCTTAGTAATTGATACTAAGGCACATGTTTTGAATAAAGATGGTCAAATTATTGATGGTCTATATTCTGCTGGTGAAAATGCTGGTGGCATTCATGCTGGTAATCGTTTGGGTGGTAACTCCTTGGCAGATATTTTCACTTTTGGTCGAATTGCTGCCAATACTGCCTATGAAGATCATCAAGAAAATGATGCAACTAGCGGTGCTTCACAACATTAATAAATATATTTACTTAAACAAAAAGTCGCCCAAAATCGGCGGCTTTTTTCGTTAATTATTTTTCTTTTGCATGTAATAGTAAGTTGGCAGTCCTAACAATGTTAAACCAATACCAATAATTGAAAGAACAAATTGATTGATAATTGTTGAGACAACGATGAAGATACCACCGATCACGGAAATAATTGGAATGATCGGATACCATGGAACCTTAAATGGACGTTTTAATTCTGGCTCACGCTTTCTCAAAATTATTACGGCAACTGACAACATTGTGTTGAAAGTCCACATAACGAAGACTAGCATGTCAGTTAAAACAGTAAAATTACCTAGTAGAATCATGACAATTGCAATAGCATCAACAATAAACGCGCCAACTACTGGAACACCGGTATGGATATTAGCCTTGCCAATTTTATTGGAGAATGGCAATAAATTGTCTTGAGCCAAGATATAAGGCGTACGCATCCCTGTCAGCATGAATGCGTTAACCGCACCGTAAACAGAAATTAAAATTCCCACAGTGACTAGTTTTCCACCAAACTGACCAAACAATTTCATTGAAGCTTGAAACGCGGCATTATTGTTATTAGTTAATTGATCAATAGGTAAAACGGTCATGAAAGTATAATTGATTAAAACATAAATCAATGTAATTGCTGAAAGACCTAAAATAATTGCCCGTGAAAGGTCTTTTTCTGGATTTTTGACTTCGTTAGCCAAATTAGTCACTACAATCCAGCCTTCGAAGGCGAATAACGCAGAAAGTAACCCTTGACTAATGGCGGTTGGAAATGAATGTCCAGTGCCGACTGTTAACGGAATAATTGGTGCAGGTATTTTGGCAGGATTAAATAATCCCCAAATAATAATTAAAGCAATTGGAATGATTTTTAGGATAGTGATGACCGACTGCATTTTGCTAGAAAATTTAGTTCCGATTAGATTAATTCCTAAGAGAAAAAGCACTAGCAAGATAGCTATTAGGTTAGAATACCTCGCCTTAATTCCAAATAAGGAGACAAACTGAACGCCAAAAATTGAGCTTAAGGCACCAATTTGAGCTGGAAAATAAACAATCATTTGTGCCCAGCCAAAAAGAAAACCCCACACGCGGCCGTAAGTGTAATCAAGATACTTAATGGCACCATTAATTTTTAAGCTGGCGGCAATTTCTGAAATGGTCAAACCTGATGCAATTGAAATGATCCCAGCTAAAATCCATACAAACAGGGTCATTGAAGTGCTGCCAGTTTGTGCAGTAATTGTTCCGATCTTGAAAAATACGCCAGCTCCGATGACAGAACCGACTACGGTAGCCAATGCTTGGCCGAATGAGATTTGTCGTTTCATATTTATTTGTTGCCTTTCGTTTACATTATTTAAATTTTAGCACATCGACTGGAAATGTTTGTATTGATAGGCTTTTCGGTTAAAATAATTAAGGGAGGAATTTAGCCGATGAAAAGATTTCAGCATAAGTATACTTTGCCAGCGATTTTGACTTTATTAATTCTGGCGATTGCATTTCTTTTGATTGGCTTTTTCAATTTTAAGCGGCAAACAACTTTACCGCCAGATGCTAATTCAAGTGCGATTGGGATTGAGTTAAATCAAGATATTGACTATGTTGATTTACATAAATTGCAATCTAATGGCGTTTCCTTTATATATTTGAAAGCAACCCAAGGCAGATCATATTTTGATGAAAACTATCTGTCTTATCGTGACCAAATTTTAGGAACGAACTTGGCATTTGGTAGTGAGATTTCCTATAGCAATGAATCGACTCCGATGCAGCATTACCGCTACTTTTTTAAGCAAGTAGGACAAAATACGGGCTCGCTGCCAATTCTAATTGTACCGGCAGTGACTACTCGTTCAGCGAGATATTTGCGGTCAATGGGGCAGTTTGCGGCTTTATTGCAAGCAGCTGGCAAAAGAGTCATGGTGAAAGTTGATCATAAATATCAACATTACTTTAATCCGCAAACGTTATTGATGTCATCAGACAGTAAGGCACCGAATAAATTAAAGTATTCATTTTGGTGCTACACTACTAACGGACGCGTAAGGAATGTTTCAGGCTTAGAAAGCCAGGTAACGATGTACGCGTATAACGGGACCGTTGGTCAATATAAGCAAAAGTATGGGCAATTAACACAGTAATAATGTATCAAGAAAAAATCAAACAAGTTTTAATTAGAGAACACAAGGACCAGCCAACTTTAATTCAAAAAGAAAGCTATGATGCCATTCGCAATGGCGCGAGCCTGGTTGGATTGGCTAAGACAGGTACGGGTAAGACATTGGCTTATGCACTTCCTAGTTTGGAAAAAGCACAGCCAGGTAATGCTAACAGCGTGGTAATTATTGCGCCAACGACTGAATTAGCTGTACAAATTCGTCATGCAATTAATCCTTACATCCACGCTTTAGGATTAAAAGGCGTCAGCTTGGTTGGTGCTGGCAATAGAAAGAGACAAGAAGACAATCTGAAGAAAAAGCATCCTGAAGTGGTCGTAGCTACACCAGGCCGTTTTTTTGACTTCTTCTCAAGTGGTCGAATTAAAGTAAACCAGATCAAGACTTTGATTATTGATGAAGCCGATGATATTTTAGAATTTACTAAAATGGAATTGTTATCAGCATTAGGGCAAAATCTGGGTCCAGACAGTCAAATCTTATTATTTGGAGCAACAGATTCTGAGATTACACGGGATGCGGAGCAAGTTTTTAACCGTCATTTCTTGTTAGTAGATGTCAGAAATGAACAAGCTTCAGCGACTAAACATTATTTTTTGCAAGTAGACAATCAACACAAGATTGAATTTTTGCAGCGAATGACTAAGTTGGATCACTTTAAGGGAATTTTGTTCTTTGATTCAAATAAAACGATGATGCGCTTTGCTGGTATTTTTGGGCATACTAAGACTAAGTTCGAATTATTAGCTAATGAATTTGGTAAAGAACGCCGTGAAAAAGCCTTAAATGACCTAGCTACTGGTAAGACGAAATTGCTGCTGGCAACGGATTTGGCTGCGCGTGGGTTGGACATTCCAGGCCTTACCTATGTGATTAATTTTGATATTCCGAGCGAGACTAATACTTACATGCACCGGGCAGGAAGAACAGGTCGAATGAACGCTGAAGGTTATGTGGTTACCTTAGGCGATGATCACGATTTTCGTGATTTGAAGAAATTATTGGCAGATCAATTACAAATAGAGCGTGTCTACTTTGCAGGCTATCATTTAACAACTGAAAAGCCTAAACTCAAGAAGGAAAAGAAGCAGGCTAAAGAGCAGCCCATTAAGACTTCGACTAAGAAAAATAAAACTAAAAAACGCAAGAAACGTAATAAGAACAAGGGATATCATCCACATTACTTGAAAGGAAAGAAATGATTCGTTTAGTTAGATGGCTAGAGGACTATGTTTTGCCGCTAGCTAGTAGATGGGGTCAGATAAGATGGCTAGTTGCTTTACGGGATGCATTTGTCTCATTAATGCCAATTACAATGGCAGGATCATTAGCAGTTTTAATTAAGAGCTTAATTGAAGCAGCTCATGATCATCTAGGCTGGTATGCCTTTGCTTTTGCGATGCAGCCATTGGTAGCAATCAGTAATTTAGTTTGGCGAGGGACATTTTCATTATTTGCCTTTTTCTTAGCATTGGCTTTAGGCTATCAACTAGCAAAAGCTTTTGAAGGAAATAGACTTGCTGCTTCAATTGTGGCATTATCTTCTTTTGCACTAAGCATTGCCAATATAGCTAAGATTAAATTTCATGGTGATAATGTTACACTGCATAATGCATTTGACATTAGTCAGTTCTCAACTACTGGCCTCTTTACTGCTATTTTGTTTGGCTCATTAGGCTTTTTTATTTATTATGCTTGCTATAAAGCAAGGATTATGTTGCATGTGACATCGAACTTGCCCCATGCTGAACAAGCTGCTTTTGATTCTTTATTACCTGCAATGATTGCAATATTTGGTGTAGGCGGAATTAATTATTTGTTCCAAATTCTTACCGGTAAATATTTTGGAAATTGGTTGCTTACCACAATTCAAACTCCATTAGTAAAGTGGGGACAAGGCTTTGGTACGGTAATTGTCATTACTTTATTAGTGCAGTTATTTTGGTTTTTTGGAATTAATGGTATAGGGGTTCTATCACCAATTTTGGATTCAATTTGGATGACTGCTCAAAATGATAACATCACAGCGATTAGTAATGGAAATATTCCACCATATGTATGGGTACGTGGCTCATTTGATGTCTTTGCCTGGTTTGGCGGTGCTGGTGGAACCTTAATGCTAATTGTGGCGATTTTAATGTTTTCTAAACGCAGTGATTATCGCACAATTGCCAAAATCTCACTAGCTCCAGGAATTTTTAACATTGGCGAACCAATTCTCTTGGGCCTGCCTGTAGTGCTAAATCCAGTGTATCTAATTCCATTTGTATTAGCGCCACTAGTTAATGTTGCCTTTTCTTATTGGGTTAGCATTATGGGATTGGTTAATCCAGTTCAAGTGGCAGTACCTAGCATCATGCCACCAGTTATTGGCCCATTTCTGGCTTGCAATTATGATTGGCGTGCAATTGTTTTAAGCATTTTAAATATGATTGTTGCTTTGCTAATTTGGATGCCTTTTGTTAAAGCAGCTGATAAGATTGCTGATACCAACCATCCGAAAACATTTTTTAATCCACAATTCTAAAAAAAGGTTAACTATTACCACTTTTTTTGGTAAAGTTAATCTTAGGTTTGACCCCGTAGTTCATCTGGATAGAACAATGGTCTCCTAAACCGTAGAGGTGAGTTCGAATCTCACCGGGGTCATAGAAAAAAGCCTGCAAGTATTTAACTTGCAGGCTTTTTACATGCTTTGGTTATCCAAAAGATATCTTTATTATCCTAAGGGTTGAAGCATAATTGCAGTAATTAAGCCCCAAACTAGGAAAACACAGATTAGTGCAGTATAAAGTAAATATTTTCTAGTTTTAGCGGGTCTGTTTTTGTCCATACCAAAAACAAGGCAAAACGTTCCAATCAAAATAATTAAACCAGTTGTAATTAATAATAGTAATGATGAATTCATGCATCGACCAACTTTCAATTTAATACTTCCATTAAAACACAGAAAGCGGGTGCAAGATAGTCTAAAATCAGGTATAGTAAAATAGTTAAGCGGAGGAATTTTTTAATGAGGAAAATTAAGGTAATGACTGTTTTTGGAACGCGTCCAGAGGCAATCAAGATGGCACCACTTGTTTTGAAACTAAAAAAAGATGATCGTTTTGAAGAAGTAACGGTCGTTAGCGCACAACACCGCGAAATGTTGGACCAAGTACTAGATATTTTTAAAATTAAACCGGATTATGACTTTAATATTATGCACCAAAATCAAACTCTAGAAGAAATTACTTCTAAAGTGATGATTGATTTATCTAAGGTGATCAAAGAAGAGAAACCAGATATTGTCTTGGTTCACGGCGATACGACGACTAGTTTTGCGGCTTCTTTAGCTACTTTTTATCAGCAAACTACATTGGGACATGTGGAGGCAGGTCTGAGAACTTGGAATAAGTATTCACCATATCCTGAAGAAATGAATCGGCAGATGACTGATGATTTAGCCGATTTATATTTTGCACCGACCGAATTGAGTAAGGCTAATTTACTGAAGGAAAATCACCATTCTGATTTTATTTTCGTTACTGGAAATACGGCAATCGATGCTTTAGCACAGACTGTACAACAAGATTATCATCATGAGGTAATGGACGCAATTACTCCTGGTAATAAGGTGATTTTGGTTACTATGCACCGTCGAGAAAATCAAGGTGAGCCAATGCGCCGAGTATTTAAAGTAATGCGACAAGTAATTGATTCGCATCCTGATGTAGAAATTATTTATCCAGTTCACTTATCTCCACGAGTACAAAAAGTGGCTAATGAAGTGCTTGGTGGTGATCCAAGGATTCATTTGATTGAGCCGCTTGATGTAGTAGATTTCCATAACTTAGCTAAACGTTCATACTTTATCATGACTGATTCAGGTGGCGTACAAGAAGAAGCTCCTAGTTTAGGTAAACCAGTTTTGGTTTTACGTGATACGACGGAACGTCCTGAAGGCGTAAAGGCCGGTACCTTGAAGTTAGTTGGAACTGAAGTCGACAAGGTGCGTGAAGAAATGCTAGCTTTGTTAGAAAACAAAAACGAATATGATCGGATGGCGAATGCCAAAAATCCATATGGAGATGGACATGCAGCTGATCGAATTATGGATGATATTTATTATTACTTTAATCAAGATAGTGAAAGTAAACCAAAAGATTTTGAGTAAAAAAATAAAGAGACAGTTTTAATTTTTGCTGTCTCTTTTATTTTTTTGTTCTTGAATGCGCATTTTTGCACGTTCAATCATAGTATGTTCTTGCTTTTGAAAGACTGATCTAGTAGTTAAGTAATTGAATACACCGACTAAAATTTGGTCGATAATTTTGACTAGTAATGCGTTTAAATGCAGCCAGGATAAGCCGACTAACATAATTAATGTATCAGGGATTAAACTGATGACGCGATAAGTGAAAAAGACGATTAGTTTATGCCACGTGCTGTGTTCATGATCGACATTATTGATAAAAACAGCCTTTTGGTTAAACCAGAAAGATGCCAGGTTGGAGACGATGAAGGCGATGGTGTTAGAAATTACCATCACATTATGCCACCATGAGTGTAAGACCATGAAGACTAAGGTATTGATTAATGCAGCGACAAAGCCGAAAACCATGTAAACCCAAAGATTACGGTGTCGCTTGATTAATTTTTGACCTAGACGGCGTATTTGTGCCTGATCAACAGCTGTGACGTCTTTTTTGTTATTAGCCATTTAACTTATCGGCCATTTCCTTTGCAGCTTGATCGATTGCAGCGACTGCATCATCATCTGGCGCATTTTCAATTGTTACGGGTTTAGTAATTTCAGTTGCGCCGCAATCCTTGAATGCTTTTTCATAGTCAAAAACATTTTCACAAAAGTGTTCACCGTAGGTCTTATCGCCAGAACCCATCACAGCAAAATGTTTGCCTGTTAGATCCAAGTCTTTTAACTCCCCATAAAAGTCTGCCAATTCATCAGTCATTACGCCTTCACCATAGGTGTAGGTGATAAAAATGCAAAGATCACTATCTAAGTAGTCATTGGCATCAGTGAAGCCGACATCACTTGTTTCAACGTCAAAGCCATAATCTTGAAGATCTTCTTCTAAAATATCAGCCATGTCTTCATCGTTACCAGTCATGCTGGCATAAACAATTCTTGCTTTCATGATTTTTCATACCTTTCACTGCATTATACGACATCTTATTATACATGAAACTATTGCAAAAACGTTTAGTTTTAGCAAACTTTAAAAATATTTCAGGTATTTCTAGAGTTTTGTTTTAATTCTACAAAAACTAAGTGTATAATTTTTTGCGGTAAGTTGAATAAATAATTAAAAAGCTCAAGTCC
>NZ_PCYV01000018.1:0-37147 GCF_002553785.1 Lactobacillus sp. UMNPBX15 | reverse complement strand
ATTAAAAAATCAATTTACGAGAAAGATCTATTTACACAAAAGATTTGACAGTTTCAATTTTTTCTAACTTAGATTTAGGAAATTCAGTGTAGATTGCATTAATTAAATTTTTGACGTCTTCCCAATCCAAGAGAGGCATTAATAATGCAAACAAAAAAATTTTTTCTTCATTCCATTTGGTTAAATGTAACAACTTATCAATCAACTTTGTTGCTAGCTGATTCTTAGTCAATTTTCGTTTTAATGCTGCTATAGCCAGATCAATCTCATCGCTAATTTCACTATTCTCAGCTTTATCCTTAAGCCGAAGCAACCCATCAATATCTCGATTGTAGAACAAATATCTTAATCTATTTTGATAATTATTCTGATCATAAATCTGAAAAAAGTCATACAAAGAAATCTGATTAACTTTTAACATTTTTAGTAAGCGGTACATGCCCATCCCAGTTTTACCTTTTTCTACTCGAGAATAGGTTGATTGATCTAATATTCCCTGAACTATTTGTTGCTGAGTCATCCCCATTAAAATACGATGTTTTTTCAGTTGCTTATCTATATTTAAAGTCTTCTTACTCATTTTTGCCTATTCCTCAATCGGCAGAGTATCTGCCACATTACTTACTACACCTGCTTCTGTAAAGATTTCTATCATAGTAGCTGCTTTTTGATAATCTTTATTAAACAAAGCACAATAATAAACTGCCAATATTTTGTGATAAGCAATATGCGGTTCAGCCGGTAATTGCAATACTGTGTTAATTGCCAGCTCAATATACTTTTTCTCACCATTTTTATGGTAACAGCAATTTAAAAAATTAATACACAGCAGTGCTATATAAGTAACAGACATCACGTCAATTTCAGGATTTTTATTATATGCTTTTACTGCTAAATCAAATAAGCGACTTGCATCTTTAATATCTAGCAAAACGCATGCTTGACTAAGGTAGTAAAACATTTCTCTATCCATCTTGTCTTCGAGCACGACTTGCTTGGCTTTTCTTTTTATTTCAGGGTCAATATCTTTATTTGAATGTGTAATCCAGGCTCGAGCTGTCTCTAATTGGAATTTGAGTCTAGCGGGCCACCCCTCCGAATATTTCTTGTTAAGCTGAGCTTCTACCTTATTTAATTCATTAAGATCTTTTTTACTTTGCGCAAATTCAATCTTGGTAAAATCGCCCAATAACTTATTATTCTTTTTTCTATATGACATCTTCATAAAGAAAGAAACTGGATCCAAATGATGTTTAATCAAAATTTTAAATAATGCATCCGCGCTAATGTCATGAACACCACGTTCTACCTTTGAATAATATGATTCAGAGACAATCCCCGCTGCCATTTCTGTTTGTGTTAGCCCCGCATGCAAACGCATGGATTTTAACGTTTCTCCAATATTCACAAGAAACCTCCCAAGACTTTTTCGTTTCCACTCATAACTATGTTTTTCCCATTAAAAAACTCGCCCATTTATTATAGACGAGAATTTTGAATTTAGTTTAATTTTTTAAATTTATTTTTCAGCCTTATAACGTGATTCACCATTTAGGTAAGTTTCACTCAAGGTTAAATCTGGGTTCAAAATCAAGAAGTCAGCATCCTTATCTGGTGCGATTGTACCGCAATTGTCCAAGATATGGGCACTCTTAGCAGGAACATAACTAGCCATCATCACTGCCTTCTCTGGAGTAACGATGTTCCAGTCAACCACGTTCTTAACTGCTTGCTTCAATTGCAAGATAGATCCAGCCAAATTGTCGCCGTCCTTAAGACGAGCCATGCCATCTTTTACATAGACTGGTAATTCACCCAACATATAGTCACCATCTGGCATCATGCCGGCTTCCATACAGTCGGTGATTAAAGCAATGTGTTCAGGACCAACCGCATTAATCAAAGTCTTAGCCATACATGGTTGCACATGGTGGCCATCACAGATTAATTCATCGGTCACATTATTAAGTGCCATTGCCGCGTTAGAAATTGATGGCGTATGGTGGCTTGGATCAGGCATCCCGTTAAAGGTATGAGTAAACATGGTTGCACCTGCTTCAATGCCTGCGACCGCTTCTTCAAAACTAGCGCTTGAGTGACCTAGGACCACAACAACGCCTTCCTTAACGGCTTCACGAATAAATTCTTTGGAACCTTTTCTTTCAGGAGCCATTGAAATCTTCTTCAGCATCCCGTTAGAAGCGTCCAGCCACTTGTTAAATTCATTAATATCGGGATCCATCATGTACTTAGGATTTTCAGCTCCAGCATGTTCTTCCGTGAAGAATGGTCCTTCAAAGTGAATCCCTTGAATCTTTGCCCCTTCTTCTTGTCCTTGATGGTCCGCAAACATCTTACAAATTCTAGTTAAGGTATCGCTTGCAGCAGTGATCGTTGTTGGCATCCATGAAGTAACCCCCGCACTAAGCAAGCCCTTAGAGATCTTATTGATGCCTTCCCAGTCACTCTTCATTACATCTTCTCGCAATGAGCCGTGAATGTGGGTGTCAACTAATCCTGGTGCAACCCATTTGCCAGCATAATCGACAATCTCACCTTCTGGCTTTTTGCTTTCTGGATAGAAAAAGCCAAACTTGCCATTATCTTGAACTTCAAGATAGCCGCCGTTTTCTGTTCTGTTTTCTAAGAAAAATTTATCTGCATGAATGTAATAAGTCATAAATATCTTCTTTCTTTATATGTCTAAATCGTAATTGTTAATTTAATTATATCTAACAAAATTGGTAAATACCAGTTTTAGTACAATTGCTTAAGAAGTTTTTTGATTTTTAGTTATAATATAAGGTAGCAAGTTTAAATAGGAAGAATAAATATGACACAAAACCAAATAGAAAGACATCAACTAGGCCAACTTATCGGTGCCAACAAACGTGATCATTATTATGAACTTCACTACTCCACCGGCGATATTGCTCGTCTTTATATTTTAGCTGACGGGATCTTCAGATATTTTCTCGATCCAGCTAAGAAGTTTGACGAGAATCACTCATCTTTTGTTGACCTGTCTCAATTCAACAATGACTATTTTGAAAAATCACAGCCTAAGGCAACCAGCGATTCCTTAATCATTAAGTCTGGCAATTATCAACTTATTTTCCAACAAAAGCCAGCCGTAATGAGCATCTTTGACGAGACGCTGCACCGCAATCGTTTGGTTCAGCTGAGTCCACTTGAATTAGGCAATGATCAAACTACCGAAATTTTGAAGCAACACAAGAATGAATTTTACTTTGGTGGCGGGATGCAGAACGGCTACTTCAGTCATAAAGGTGAAATCATTTCAATCAAGCGCGACAAGATTACCGGTAAAGGCGGCGTTTTGACCCAAGTGCCATTCTTCTGGGCTAACTCCGGCTTTGGTGAATTGCGCAATACTGAGAGTGCTGGCAATTATGACTTTGGTAAAAGCAATCCGGATGCCACTATCTTGAAGCACGACACCAACATGTTTGATACCTTTTATCTATTAGGTAATTCACCCAAAAATATTTTGGCAAAGTATTACATGTTAACGGGTAAGCCACTGATGCCACCTAAATATGCACTAGGATTAGGTCATGTTGGCAACTTTTTAACTACCTTATGGCAACCTGGTGAAGCTAAGGAACGTAATGCTGTCATGTTTGAAGACGGTAATTATTACACCAGAACTAACAAGCCAGAAGATGCTAGTGGCAAAGGTTCCTTGAACGGCGAAGAAGAATATCAATTCTCAGCACGGGCAATGGTTGATCGCTACCAGAAGCAGCATTTTAAATTAAGTTGGATCGTGCCTAACTATGATGTGCAAGAAATCAACGAAGAAGCCATGGCTAGCTTCAGTGAATACGCCGCTATACATGACGTTAGCGCTGGTCTTTGGAGTCAAAACAACACACCGAAGGCTTCACCTGATACCACCTTTATTCAAACGGACACAACCGATCCAAAAGTATTGAAAAATGATGCGCTAATTTTACGCAACAATTTGAAGCGTAAGCGGCCATTGATTTTCTCTAATACTGGTATTGCTGGTAGTCAAAATAGAACAATGCTAGCCTTTGGTGACATTGGCGGCAACTGGGAAAACATTCCAACGCAAGTAGCTGGCTTTTTGGGAGCTAGCCTTTCTGGTCAGCCTTTAGTTGGTAGCGCCGTTGACGGTACCGCTGGCGGTGGTAATGCTCAAATTGCCATTCGTGATTTTGAATGGAAGGCATTTACCCCAATCCTGTTCAACTTAGACGATCAAGGTAACTTTAGTAAGACCCCATTTGCTTACAATAGTAAGATGACGCAAATTAATCGAGCCTATTTAAAACTACGTGAGCAATTGCAGACTTACTTATATACCCTAATCTACCGCGCTCAAGTCGGTGAGCCAATCTTGCGGCCATTATTCTTGGAATTTCCACATGAACAAGTCAACTACACCCCACAGGTGGGCCATGAATTTATGTTAGGGCCTAACTTGTTGATTTCGCCAATTGTTAACGGTCGCGAAGATGGTAATGGCAATTCAAGAAAAGACAACCTTTACTTGCCTAACCACAGAACAATGTGGGTTGACTTATTTGATGGCAAAAAGTACTTGGGCGGACGCGTTTATAATAAGCAGTCTTACCCATCCTGGCATTTACCAGTATTTGTACGAGGCGGCGCTATTTTTGACCTCGGCGAACGCAACTATGTCCTCTACCCTCAAGGCAAGAGTAAAATGGTTACTTACGATGATAACGGCTATAACGACTATTCAAGAAACCATGTAGCTACACAAATCACGAGTGATTTAGAAGCAAGCAAATTGACGATCACCATCGACCCAACTCAAGGCGATTTCAATACTTTCCAAACGGAAAACACCACCAACTTGAACATCATGTGTGACGGTTATCCTGATGGTTTGACTGTTAAAATCAACGACAAGGAAATCCCGATGCAGGAGTACGGTACCGTTGATACCTTCGCCCATGCTAAGGAAGGCTTCTTCTTTAACACAAATTACAGCTGGATGCCTGAGTTTGATCAATACCAAGAAAAGAAACAAACTGCTTTACAAATTAAGCTGGCTAAACGCGACATTACCGATTCTAAGATTGAGATTACGATCAGAAACTTCAGATATGGCAATGAAACTTTGGTTCACGCTATTACGGATTCATTGTTGCGTTCACCAAAACAACCAATGGTTGATCCAGACAAGATTAGCTCTCATTCATTAACAGTAGTTTGGCCGCAATTAACCGACCAAGTTCAAATCGAAGTTAACGGCATTTTACATGATGGCATTGATGGTAATTCATTTACTTTCCATGAACTAGTGCCAAATACCCGCTACACCCTGCGTTTGCGTTATGTAGCTGGCAACAAAGTTTCAGAATGGTCAGATCCGTTTGGCGCAATTACCAAGCCTGATCCGATGAATTATGCAATCAGCGGTATTCGCACTACTAGTAGTTTAGCTAGTCCTAAGGATCACCCAATTGATTATTTGACTGATCTAAAATTAGCCAGTGAATGGGAAACTATTGATGGTGTTAGTGAAGACAAGCCACTTGAATTAACCTTTACGTTTAATCATTTGGAACACTTAAGTCGGATGGTTTGGGTACCTAGAAAGATCGATCATCAAGGAGATCCCGTTGAAGTTAGCGTTGAGCTTTCAAATGATGGTGTTAACTTTAAGCCATACGGCGATCACTTGACTTGGAAGTCTGATAGCAAGAATAAGGTTGTTGGCTTAAGAAATGTCGATGCCAAAGCTATTAGATTAAAGGTTTACAAGTCATCTGGACCATTTGTAGCTGCTAAGGAAGTTATTTTCTTTAGAGATAAAAAGTAAATGATTCTAATAAAAAAGAGTTCTCGTGCGAGAACTCTTTTTACTTATCTTATTTTCCACTTTTCTTCATGCGATGCTTCTTAATCAATGACGAAACCCATCCACTAATAAAAAATAGAGAAATTAGCACGAATTGTGCGTCAATCGAATATGCAAATAGCTTGAAGTTAAGAACCAGCGTAATGATTAGCCACACGCAGTACACCGCTTCAAAAGGCATAATCATTCGGTCAATTTTTCTATTCTTGACGATAGTGTGATAGATATTGTCATTAGGGTTAGAAGATTTTTTATGCTTCACATAATTCGCCCCACTCACTCTTTAGCCATTCCATTGCCAAGTTGAACCAGTGCGCCGCGTGCGGATTATCCTGCCAATCTTGACCCTTATTTTCCACATTGTGACGAGCCAATGAAAAGCCGTGGTAACCGTGGTTAAACAAATGAGCTTCTGTTGAAACTTTATTCTTATTCAAAGCATCAATATATTCAATTGAATTTCCGATCAAAACCACCGGATCATCCCATGCCTGGAAAATAAATGTATCGGGCGTTTCACGTGTAACACCTAATGCACTATCCAAAATATCTTCCTCTACAGGCATTTTTGCTTTTTGATTTTCTGGAATCGGAAAACCAATCTTTTTAATATCAATCAGCGGATAGCCTAAGATTGTCTTATTAGGTAAAACATCAGTCTTATCAAAATCATACTTTGTCTGATAATTTTTATTTAAAGCCATGTTATTAGCTACACTGACCACATGACCGCCAGCAGAAAAGCCAACTGTTAAAATCTTATCTTTATCTAACTGATACTCATCAGCGTGGTCTCTGAAATATTTCACAGTACTTAGAACATCTAACCCCGCATCAGGGTAAATTTTACCTGGATCTTGTACTAAATTATATTCCATCACAACACTATTAAAGCCCTGATTATTGAATGCTAATGCTACTGGTTCGCCTTCTCTTTTGGATAAGTGATTAAAGCTACCACCTGGTACTACAATAGCTAGCGGGCGCTTTTGCTCAACCAATTCAGGATTAGGCTCTAGCGCATATGTATCAACTTGATATTCACGATTATTAAAGTTAGTCAGCGTCAGATTTTCTACTCTCATGTTTTGGTCCTTTCTTGCTCATTCCTCTTGATAGCATAAATGATGATAGTGGCACTGTTAATATAACCCCAATCAAAGAATACATGATAATTAACGCTTCATTTACAAAAAGTTTTTCATTTAAAACTTCACCAAAGGTATAGTGCAAACGGAAGTACCATAAAAATAGCGATAAAAAGCTACCAAACATTCCAAATAGAATCGTGTTCATCGCTGTACCCAAAACATCATTACCAATCGCTGTCCCAGAAGCCATTAACTCCTCTTCACTAATAGCAGGGTTATGCTTCTTGATTTCTAGCAAGCCCGAACTCATTGCTACCGCGGCTTCCGCGATTGCACCCAAAGTTGAGAAAATCGCCACTGTCACGGCAATCATCGGATAACTCAAGCCCGGCATCTGCGACAAGCCAACCAATAACTCTCCTGCCTCTGGTCCTAGTCCTGCAGCTTGAGCCAGGTATTGACAACCCAAAATAAAGAGGCTAATAATCAAACACACTAAGAAGGAAGAATAAAATGAATTCTTTGCTACCGTATAGTCATGAGTGCCTAAAAAGATAATCGTAACTAGCTTTAAAGGAATAAAAATCAGCGTCAAAATTGCAATGTTAATTCCCCATGATATTAGCATCGCCACTAAGATCAATAGAATCGTATTAATTAGCACACTAAAAAAACTACGAATTCCAGTTTCACCACCGACGATTGTCATTAAAATCGCTAAGACAACGATCAATGCAAATAATGTACTCATTTATTCTCACCTTCTTTTTTAAACAAACTCTTCCAATCGCGTTTTTTCAAGAAGAACAAACTGCATCCTGTCGCAAAAATAGCCGTCAGAACAATTCCGATTGCCGAAATCACACTTTGCGTTGCCCCCAGCGACAGAGTAAAGCCAAAAGTTGAAGCTAAAGTATTATTATCACGCAAGTACAAAATAGTTTCTGGCAGCGCACCGGCAATAAAAATTAAGACCAAGACATTAATCAACGGTCCCATAATTTCTTGCCCCATCGTTCGACCACTATGAATCAACTGTCTCATCGTAATATTCTTTTTAGTTTGAATTAATTCATACAAACTAGAAATAATATCGGTCGCCTCATCCATTACTGCACCTAGAATTCCAATCAAAGTCTGAGCTAAAAACAAGCCTCGTGGATCTTGCGTTGCATAGTCACCGGTCTCATATTTCATTTCCGATTCACCCGTTAACTTCATGATCACGTAGCACAAGGCAAAAGAAACAAATACTCCTAGCAGCGTTGCCAACCAAGTCGCCAACATTTTTTTATTCAAGCCCTGCACAATGAGCAAGCTAAAGAATGAAAAGACGATATCAGCTAAGCCAAACAGCAAAATAATGTGGGCGCCATTCAAATGCACATCCCAAATGATAATCAAATAAAAGATCAGCCACGAAATTACCATTGACACAACCAGCGAGAGTGAGTGCTTCCCTACTGCAGCCACCATCAATGCTAAAGTGATTGTCACTACCAAAACTAACACCCAATCACGCTTAGGATTAACGATCGCTGGATCACCCTTCTTGATATTGACAAAAATTCTCTGACCTGCACGATACTTTTGCGTCGTCAATTGCGAAGGATAATACACGTTTTTAGTCGTGTAAGTTTCGCCCTTGTGCTTACCCGATAAAACTTTTAAGTGCAAAATTTGCTGGCGAGTTTCATCCGCATTTTTATACACATCTTCACTTTTTTCAATCAAAGTATCCTTGATCTTGCTATCGGTAATCACGGCAACGTCGTCCTTGTGGTAAATATCAGTGGCAAAATAGGACAAGACCGTCAATAATGCTCCTACAATTGCCACGATAACTGCTATCGTATAGCGCTTTTTCCATTTAAATTTCATTACTTCTACTTCCTATTAATTGTTATACGCCTACTGTAAAACAAAAGCTGGCCTTTTGTTAGGTCAGCTCTTGATTCTTAATCAATTTGTTTAAAACTTAAAGATTTTTTGCCACCAGTGTTCCTTTTGGTCCGTTAATTGCATATCTTCTAGTGTACGGTGAACATTAGAAGTGGCTCGCTTCTTGGCATTTTCCTTTGCCTTAGACATAATCTCGTCATGCATTTGTTCTTGACTCTTATTCATGTCTTTTTTAACTTCAGCGCGCTTTTCTTCTTCACTCTTCGGTTTAGGTTCATCCGCACTCACAATTCCAGAAATATCTGGCAAAGCCGCAAACTTATCTAAATCATCTTGTGGCGCAGCTAATTGCTTTTGTGCTTCAATTAAATCTTGATTTTGCTTTTGAATGACATTCAATTGCTTCTGCAAAGAATTAATTGCCTCATTTTGATTAGAAATTGTCTTTTGCAAAGTGTTAAGCAACTTAACCACCTGCTCAGTATCCATTACATCGGTACTGTTATAAGCGGGCTTAGGAGCTGGTTCTTTAGTTTCAGGTTCAGGTTTCTTTTCACTAACAGCATAGATTTGACGAGCGGCTTCTTGCAAAGTTAAGCCACTATTTTTAGATAAACGGTGAAAAGCCTTTAAGTCATCAATATCTTTTTGATGATACAGACGAGCCTTTTGCTTAGTCCGAGCAAAATAGTCGCTCTTGCCGGTCACCTTCTCCACGATTAAAGAATACTTTCTTAACGTGGCAACACTAATTCCTAATTCTTGTGCAGCTGCCTTAGGTGCAGCCAATTCTTCAAAATCATGCTTGTTAGTCGTCATTAAAATCTACCTCTATATTTTTGGCGTTAGTCATGCTTGTGAAGCAAAGTCTTTTTATGATCAAAACGGTCCATTCCTGCTTCAATTAAGCGAGTAATCAATTCGCTGTAAGGAACACCTGCTTCTTCAAATAGCTTAGGATACATACTAATATTAGTAAAGCCTGGCAAAGCATTAACTTCAGTCAAGACCACCTTGCCACCTGGAGTAAGCATTGAGTCAATTCTTGACATGCCGCTGCTTTCGGTAACTTCATAAACTTTACGGGCATTGCTTCTTACAGTATCGATAATTTCTTGTGGTAAATCTGCTGGGATTTGTAACTTAGAAGTTGAATTATCATCATACTTATTTTCATAAGTGTAGAATGAACCTTTTGCATTGGTGATTTGACCAACACCTGCTACAATTGGCTTGTCGTTACCTAAGACAGCTGTTTCAACCTCGGTGCCAGGAACAGTTTCTTCAACTAAGACCTTATCGTCATACTTGAAGGCTTCTTTTAAGGCTGCAGTATATTCGTCAGCATTAGTTACGTGACTAACCCCAACTGATGAGCCTTGGTTAGATGGCTTAACGAACATGTCGCGGCCCAATTTTTCTGCTACCTTTTCATAGTTAAGTTTAGCATTCTTCTTGTCGTCGTATTCAAAACGCTTAATTGAAATCCAATCAGCGACTGGAACACCAACTCTTTGAGCCAAGATCTTAGTGAATTCCTTATCCATTGTTACAGCGGCTCCTAAGACGTCATCACCGACGAATGGCTTATCCATCAAGCGGAACAAACCTTGTAAAACACCGTCTTCGCCTAAGTTACCGTGAACAATTGGGAAGAAAACATCGATTTCTGGCAAGTTTTCTAATTCAATTAAGTTAGAAATGTTGTTAACCTTATGTGGGTTCTTAACTTGGTATGAAGGATCATCTAAAACCTTGAAGCTTTCTTCTTCATTAGCAAAGTAGCCTTCATTAGTGATCCAAATTGGGTGCACATCAAACTTATCTTTGTCGATTGCCTTATAGATGTTGTGGCCTGAAACAATTGATACTTCATATTCTGATGAATTACCACCAAAAATCAAACCAACTTGTAATTTTTTAGTCATTATTTTATACCTCTTTTAAATGTTCCAATCTTTAATTATACGCAAAGAATACCAGAAAAGCGCAAAATAGTGGAATATTTTTCACTAAAGCCTTTTCATTGGTTATAGTTTATAATGAAAGGTATACTGACAACCATAGAAGGGAGTCTAAAATGCTTCTACGGAAATTTTCTATTGCCGCTGCCGCAACTTTATTTATCCCCCTCGCCGGACAAGTTACACAAGCAGCGACATTCACAACACAAGAAGTTAACGAAGTTCATAATTTTCAAAAGGAATATGCGAACCTTGATAAAACTAGTTATAGTGCCGCAAATATTTATGCTAAAAAGCCAAATCTAAGCAAAAAATTTAAGGTAGGTCGCTTAGATCCAAAATACATTAAAACGCAAACAGATTATATCAATTACTATCGATCATTGTTCAGTCTGCCCGCTATCTCGACTACTGATACACTTAATAAAAACGCGCAGATTACGGCTGCTGTAATGGCCGCAATTAATGCTAACCCATTCATTAACCAACATGGTTTACCTAGTGAAACTAAGCCAAGCAATATCTCCAAATTTGTTTGGAAGCTAGCTAAAGACACTTCTGAAACTTCAAATTTAAACTTTAATGTTTCACAGCAAACCGCTGGGGATGTGATCACTGACTTAATTACTGACCATTATAATTTAACTGGTTCAGATACCGGTCACCGAGCTTGGCTACTTTCAAGTCGTTTAACCACTACAGGCATTGGGGCAGCTTATGGTACAAATGGCTACCGCTATTCCGTTCAAAAAGTACTAAACATTAATGATACTTTTCGTCCTGCTAGTCAGCCGGTAGTTGCTTATCCTAGCATGCGTCTTTTCCCTATTGAATTGCTTCAAGGGAAAAATATCATGTGGTCGCTTTATTTATCAGATAGAACCATTAAAAATAAGCCAACAATTACTATCACTGATTTAGATACTAAAGTTGTTACTACTGCAGCTCATGTTAAGAATTACAGCTCCTGTGGCTACGGCAATTTTAGAACGATCCTAACTTATTCACCCGCAAATACTAACCTAGTTGCAGGACATGAATATGAAGTTGACGTTAAAGGCGTGCAGAAGTACAGATTCAAGCTATTTAAGCAAGATAGTACTAATGACACTACAAATTATCAAGTTCAGCAGGATACAACCAACACGCCGACCAATCAAGCAACCACTAATTTAAATAGCGAAACAGATGTGCAATCACCAATTTTACTTCAAAACAAGATTTTACGTGCTGTCATCATTCCAAAAGCCACTGCTTTGCCTAATAATCAAAACACCTTTTTTAATGCATTAATTCAAAAAGGATGGCATCAAAATTTTTTCGTAAAACAGTACGTATTATCAAACCCCATCATTACAGATGAGTAAATTAAAAGGCCCAAGCAATGCTTGAGCCTTTTTGATTATAAAACTTTAGATAAGAAATCTTTTGCACGTTCACTAGTAGGGTGTTCAAACACTTCCTGTGGCGTGCCTTTTTCTTGTAAATAGCCATCAGCCATAAACCAGACCTCATCGGCTACTTCTCTAGCAAATCCCATTTCGTGAGTTACAATCACCATTGTCATTCCCGAATTAGCTAAATCTTGCATTGTTTTCAAAACTTCGCCAACCATTTCAGGATCAAGAGCACTTGTAGGCTCATCAAATAGCATTACTTCCGGATCCATTGCTAGGGCTCTAGCGATCGCCACCCGCTGCTGTTGACCACCTGATAAACTAGCTGGAAATTGTTTTGCACGATCGGCCAAGCCCACCTTTTCAAGCAAGGCTAGTCCAGTCTTCTCAGCTTGAGCTTCACTAACACCCTTGACTTTCATCGGTGCCAACTTAATATTTTCAATTACATTCATATTAGGAAAAAGGTTAAAGTTCTGAAAAACCATTCCCATCTTTTCCCGCAATTGATCAAGTTCCTTACCATCCTTTAGACTAGCCAAGTCTGTTCCATCAAAAACAATTTTACCAGTCGTAGGACGCTCTAATACATTCAGGCAACGCAAAAAAGTACTCTTACCTGACCCAGATGGCCCGATAATACAGATAACCTGGCCCTTATCTACTTCCGCAGAAATATCTTTCAGAACCTCATTTTTGCCGAAAGTTTTCTTCAAATGTTGGATATCGATCATTTTAGTCATTGTGTTTCATCCGTCTTTCGAAATAATTAAGCAATCTAGTTAAAGTAAAGGTCATGATAAAGTAAATAATCATGGCAATGAATAAAGGTAAAACACCACGGTAAGTCGAAGTCTGAATCAATTCCGTTTGGTACATTAATTCAGTTACCCCAATAACTGAAACCAATGAACTGTCCTTCAGCAGGGTAATAAATTCGTTTCCTAATGCCGGCCAAATATTTTTCAAAGCTTGAGGAATAATTACATAGCGGTAAGCCTTAGCTTGAGAAAGACCTAATGATCTAGCCGCCTCAGTCTGTCCTTTAGCTACTGAAGCAATACCAGAACGAATGTCTTCTGCAACGTAAGCACCAGAGTTCAACCCAATTGCGATAATCCCCGCTACAACAGCTGACAGGTTAGAAATTAATGCTCCAACACCAAAGTAAACAAATAAAATTTGCACCATTTGTGGCGTACCACGAATGAATTCGATATAGCAAACTGCAATCCAGTGCAGCAATTTATTCTTGGACAAACGCATTAAGGCTAAGAGCATCCCTAAGATGATCCCGATTAACACTGAGAAAATCGTGATCACGATGGTATAGCCAACTCCCTTAATAAAGTAAGGAATATATTTAGTCATCGTGTTCGTCTTCTGCGCTGTCTTCATATACTTAGCTGCTTCAGGCAAGTATTTCTTATTAATCAAATCTTTTTGTTCAACGCGATTAATAGTCTTGTTCACAGCAGCTACTAAGTCATTTTGTCCTTTAGCAATTGCTACTGCGTTACCAGCTTGTTGTTCACGCAAGTCACTTCTCACAGCCACCAAGCTATTGTCGTTTTGTTGGTAGGCCTTAGCAGTCATTTCTTCCATGACAATGCCAGAGATCTTATTAGATTTTAATGCCAGAACTAAGTTATTGATTTTGCCTAAGCCTTTAACCTTAGACTGTTTCATTTGCTTTTGAATCAAAGAATACTGAATACTACCAGTTTGCGCACCGACAGTTTTACCAGCAAAATCTTTAATTTTTTTGTATTTGGCCTGATCGCGTTTGTTAATTAAGAAATATTCGCCACTTGGCTTGTAATATATCTTAGAAAAATCAACGCTCTTCTTTCTCTCGGGATTAGGTGTCATAGCCGAAATAACCATGTCTACCTTGCCTGTCTCTAGCGCTACCAAAAGTGAATCAAAGCTCATGTTTTTAATAACTAGCTTTGCATGTAAATCCTTGGCAATATCTTTTGCCAACTCGATATCAACCCCCACATATTTGGTATTGCCATTTTCACTGGTAGTAAACTCCAGTGGCGGATAATCCGCTGAGGTGCCCACTACTAATTCTTTCGACTGCTTAATTTTTTTCATCACTGAGCCAGTCTCAACCTCCTTATTGGCTGCATTAACAGGCTGATTAAACAAAAAAAGAGTCGAAAGCATAGTAATGAAAGCAAGAAAAGTCTTTATAATTTTAGCTTTTTTCATAAACTCGCCAAATTCTTTTAAAATATAAACATATGAAATTTGTTAATTATTTTTTAATTATAAAGAAAGATGATTCTTTGTGCAAACAAAAAACGTAATCATTCTACAGATTACGTTTTCTCATTCTTATTTAGCAGCTGTAATTTGCCATGGTATCGCACAAATGATGTAAATAATTACCCCAGCAATTACATATTCCAAAAAGACGCTACTGCCAATCTCAAGCAAAAAGCCAAATTCGATATTATCGACATTAAAGATTACTGGCACAAGTGCTAACAAGCCTGAAATCAAAATTAGCCAAAAACCTGCCCACATGCCAGCAGCCATCGTATCATGAATCACCATTCGAATTGTAGCCCGCGACTTCATATCGTTGAGTAGCGAAACCATTGTAATAATGGTAACAATAATTATTATCAAATTAACGATAAACAATAAACCAGCAATATTTGCTCCTAAAGTGATCACACTTAAATTGAAGGCTTTAATAATCGCGTAAGGTGCATTAGTTCCCTGCTTTTTCAGTTTACGGTTAACTTCCTGTGCCCCACTTGACGAGCCTTTAGCAATTCCTTGATCGATATCGCTTAAAATCTGATTAGCCAGTGGCAAACTAGTAACCTTAAACCAATGAATGCCCAAAGAATAATCAATAATATGGTCGGCAATTGGTTGAGTTTGCGTATCCGATAATAAGTTTGAATTATCTTCACTATCTGCATTAATCAAATCAGCTAGGCTATCATAATTTTTATTCACTTGGCGAACAACTACTGCCCTATTATAGCTAGTCCTAATCTGTTTTTTCATAAAGATTGGATTTAAAAAAGTAGCTGTAATCAATGACAATGCAGCAATCAAAAAGATGACGAAAGCCAACAAACGTTTATATTGGTTATTTTGCTCATAACCCATTCGTCGCAAATCAGCTCTTTTGCCTTCAACCATGGCGACTCCCCTTTAGCTGAAAATTTCCTTGCCTTCATCGAACATTGTATCAATTGCTCGGTGAACAACTTCCATATCAGCAGTTTCAATAATTTCATGTCCTTCTTTTAAGGCTTGATCAATTTCTTCAGAAGAACAATGCAAGAAACTGAACATCAATGCACTCGTTGCATAGTTAGCAAGAGTTTCGGCCGTTAAATGGTGCTTTTTGCGATCATGATATAGACGGCCAATACCACTAGTTACAAAAGCAATTCCTGTCTCAAGTTCGCTTTCGTCAACGTTAATGTCATCAAATAAATGATTTTCCTTAATCCATTCATTAAGCATGATTCCCCAATTATCTAGGGTAGCATTGCTAACAAAAGCTTCAGAAATAATACGGTCCAAGCCCTCATCGTGCATCCCCAAGATAGCAATCGTATAAATAAATGCCTTAGTTCTAGCATAAGGAAGATTGCTATTAGCCATGTCATAATTATTAACTTGTTGACCTAAAGTATTAAAAAGATTGCGAATAATGTCGTTAGTTAACTTAGCCTTATGAGGATAGTATGACTGCAGTAAGGATTTTGAAATGCCTGATTTTTCTGCAATCATTTGCAAAGAAACATTATCCATTCCATTTTCTCTGATCAGATGGAAAGTATTACCTAGAATAACTCTCCGTCTCTTCATGTTTTTCCGTCGTGCCATAGTCTATTCCTCTAACTTTCTCTTTTTCTTTCTATACAACACACATCAATTATATCAATCATTACTATTTAGACATAGTTTTATGACTTATCTACCCGATTTTTTGAATAAAAAATAATCCTCATAGTGAGGATCATTTTTTATTCAAATTATCAATAAGAATTTTACTTTAAACGGTTTTGTTCGTCAAAGATTTGGTGGATTGAACGATCATTGTATACATAATCGATACCACGAGCAAGCAATTGGTCTACGGAAATTCTGACCATTCTGTCTGGGTAGCGCTTGTGCTTAATGGTATCAGTAACTACGATTTGCTCAATTGGTAATTCATTAAGTACTCCAGTAGCATTCTTAGAAAGAAGTGCGTGGGTTGCGGCAACGTAAACTTTCTTAGCACCAGCTGCCAAAACTGACTTAGTTGATGAAGAAATACGTGAACCTGTATCAATCAAATCATCAATGATGATACACTTTTTGTCCTTAACATCACCAATCATGTCGTGGACCTCAGTATCATAGCGAGCACCTCTTTGATCAACAATTGCAATCGGTGCATTGAAGTATTGACCAAAGTTACGAGCAAGCTTAGCGCCTGAGTGATCAGGTGAGACTACAACGATATCATCATCTTCCTTGGTAGCAATTCCGTTATCTAAGAAGTATTGACCAAGAAGTGGAATGGCATGTAAGTGATCAACAGGGATATTGTAGAAACCTTGAATTTGTGAGGCATGTAGATCAACAGTAATTAAACGATCCATGCCAGTCAATTGAAGCAAGTTAGCCACTAACTTAGCGGTAATTGGTTCACGTGAACGAGTCTTGGTATCTGAACGTGAATATGCCAAGTATGGTACAACCACGTTAATTACATGAGCTGATGCACGTTGAAGTGCGTCCAAAACAATTTCAAGTTCCATAAAGTTTTCGTTAACTGGATCTTGGATAGATTGAATTACGAAAACATCACAACCTCTGACAGATTCACCAATGTTAACTTGGATTTCACCATCGCTAAAGTGGTGAACCGCAGTTTCGATCAATGGTTGGTGTAAAATTGCCGCAATTTTTTCATTTAATGCAGTGTTACCACCTAAGCCAATAACTTTCATTGGGTGCAATAATTGATGAAGTTCTTCCTTGTTCATTATTTACCTCTTCTGAATAAAAATCGTATACACCACCATTATATACAAAAAGGCACCTCTATTGAAGAGATGTCTTTTTTGGATGAAGAAATTTATTTACTTTTGTTTTGGATAAACAAGCAAGATTAGCCCTACAATTAAAGCTAATTCAGGCACTAATAAGTTAGCAAAGTTCAAGCTTGCATTATGAATGAAATATACTAAGCACACTGCAGCTACCATTAATGCAATTGCCAAATCTTGTAGATTGATTTTTCTAGTCGATCTAGCAATTACACTAACGATTAACATGATTATGCCTAACACAATCAATATGCCAGCTACAAACATCAATACTGATGAAGTATCAAAATTGCGATAAACCGGAATTGCGCCTAAAAGTAAGACAATCCCAAAAGTGACAAAAACTAACCCACCATTAAACAGATTAAATGCTTCTGCTCCATTATTAAGCCTAGCAATAATCGCAATTATTGCAATTACTACATTAATTACTAAAATTACCCACATTCTACTTACAAAATCCTTTAATCAAATCCAGCAGTTTTAAACTGCGCACTGCATAACTATCATGCGTCTGCCGTGGCATAATCACCAACCGCGCATTGGGCATAAATTGGCTATACCAACGTACATGCTCAACCTTAACCCAGTCTTTTTCACCTACTACACAAAGAGTTGGCGTAGTAATCTTCTTCAAGTCATCTACTGAAATAAAGGACTCAGTCAACTCTACGCGGCTGTCACGATCAAGTCTCAAAAAGCGATGAAAGCCTTCCGTTAAGTAGTGATATGGTCTAATGCCTGCACCATTAACGAAAACGCCAGCTACAATCATCTTCTTAAAGATCGTTGGATGTTTTCTAGCTAGCATCATTGCCACCAGACCACCTGCATCAAAACCGAAGCAATAGCAGCCTTCAATGCCAACCTGTTTAATAAAGGTATAAACGTCTTCTACTTCAGTCTTGTAGTGTTCAGCGATGTCGCCTTCACTTAAACCATGGCCTCGCATATCAAGCACATAGACAGTGTAATAAAGGGAAAGCGGAGCCACAATTTTATCAAACATACCGCCATCTAAGTGATGTCCATGTAGTAAAAGCAAAGGCTCACCTTTACCTAACTTATGATAATAAATTTCGACTCCATTAACTTTTTCTTTCATGTTTTTCCCTATTCACTATCACGCAAGGCCTGCTGTCGCTCTAACTTCTTACGCATCTTTTCTTCCTCGCGGTCTTTCATCATTGTACTGATAATTTTGCTCCAAACCCGGTAATTTCCCCGGAAATTATCCGCAACTTTTTTAATATTAGGCTGGTGAATAATGCTGCCCTTTCTCTGCCAGTAGTGGTAATACGGCTTTTGCGTGTAATAGACGCCTTTAGCCACAGAAATATATTTAACGTTAAAAATCTGATCTTCCAGTAGTGAAATATCCCTATCAAACTTCAAATGATATTTCTTAATAATGGCAGTTTTATAGGCCTTGTTCCAGCTATATCCTTTCATTGGTGAGCTAAAGACATTAGTCAACTTCAAATAAGTTTCACCGCGCGTTAAATAGCCACCTTCTGGTCGACCAACAACGCGTTGCTTTTTGTCAGGATAATCCATCCAATAACCACATGATACTAAACTTACATCAGGATGACTTTCAAAGGCATGAATAAAAAATGAAGTATAACCTGGATCCACCCAATCATCACCATCATGAAAGGTGACATATGGCGTGTCGAGATGTTGCATCCCCACATTACGTGCATCGGATGGGCCACCATTTTTCTTTTTAATTATTTTAAAATATGGAAAACGATTGGCATAGCTTTCGGCTACCTCAACCGAATTATCTGTTGAGCCATCATCTACTACAAGCAATTTGAAGCTCTTGTCAACTTGATTAAGCAGAGCATCAAAAGCACGTGGCAAGTATTGCGCCGTGTTATAAACAGGCATGATGATGGTTAACTTAGGCACTTGTAACATATTGTCCCCCTTTGTTGCTCTTTATTATACCATCTTCAATAATAAGGTCGAAATTAAGAAAGTTTTACGTGTTGTTTAATTCACTTTTGAAAAATATTTAGTATAATGTTCCGTATTACAAGAATAAATATTCGATCAAAAGGAAGAAAAGAAGAAAAGAAGAAAAAATGAAGAAATTTATCACACTACTCACAGCAATGTTATTAAGCGTGGTCGCGATGATCTCATTTACTAAGCCAGTATTAGCAGATGATGATACACCTGTAGTTACCTTAGGTACATCATTAACTGATGCGCAAAAGCAAGGCACATTAAAGACCTTAACTGCCCCACTAAACGGTGGTAATTATCAAACAATTACTGTTACCGGCTCAGATCTGGTTAAATATTTAAATCCCTCTGGTGATAATTTCACCACTTCATCCGGTGTTTGGTCCAGTGCGATGATCCAAAAGACCAGCTCAGGCAGCGGAATCAACGTTAAAATTTTAGACTACGATGGTAAAAATAATATCACGACTATTACTGCCAACCAGTACAAAAACGCAGCCCTGACCGCCGGCATCAGCGATGCCAACATTTATGTTACTAGCGCTATTCCAATTGATGGTTCAGGGGCATTAGCTGGAGTTTATGCTGCCTATGCTAAAAATGGCAATGCATTAAATCAAAAGCAAGTTAATGCCGCTCAAGATGAAATGAATACCTTGTCTGGGATTACCCAAGATAATAAAAATAAAAAAGGTTATTCAGATGCTCAATTGAACAATGCGGTTGCCGGTGCCAAGAATGAGATGGCTAAACAAGGGCAAAACATTACCGACAGTCAAATTCGCGACATTGTCAACAATCAAATTAATATTAACCACTTAGGTGACACCATCAACAACAATCAAAAAAATCAAATTGTCAATCTTCTAATTGAAATTCGTGATTCAGGGGCATTGAAGGACGGTAACTTCAAGCAACAGGCTTCGAAATTATCCAGTCAGATTCAAAATGGAGCTAAAAATATCTTCAATAAATTTAATACCCAAGAAAACCGCAACTGGTTACAAAATTTGTGGGATCAAATCGTTAAGTTCTTTAGTGGTTTGTTCGGCGGCGTTATTTTAAATTAAAAAAGGCTACAGTGTAGCCTTTTTTTCTTACATTTTTTGATCCATATAACGGTTCAATTCATGATCGACAAATTCATTACCGCGATTATTAGCGTGACCTTTCGTCCATTCAAACGTACTATCAGGAAATTCCTTTAATAACCGATCTAATTCCTGCCATTCCGCCACATTAGCCAATGGTCCAGAAGAACGTCTCCAACCACGTTTTTTCCAGCCTTGTAGCCAATGCTTATTAATCGCATTCAACACATACTGCGAATCAAGAACAAATAATAGATGTTTATCGTTAAAACCAAGCTCAAGCAGCTTTTTTAGTGCATTAATCAATGCTGTCTGCTCCATCTTATTGTTAGTAGCACCATATTCACCACCGGAGCCATGAACTTTCTGGTCATCCCATTCAATTAAATAAGCCCAGGCTGCTTTATCGGTCTTTTTAACGTGACCGCCCTTATAAACACCAGTATTGCGCGTGCCACCATCAGTATAAGTCACCGCAAAGAAGTCAGCAGGATTGCTATTAACATGGTTATACTGCTTCGCCTTTTTTCGCGGTGCTTTTTTTATTTCTTGACTCTTTTGTTGCACCCTTTTTACGGCGTTTTGTAAATTATCTTCACCTTTTTGCAGGACATCGCTCTGAGTTTGGGCATTCCAATCTAAGTAATCTGTAGCATCGGTAATTTGTTCAAATGACTTATATTCAGCGCCAGAGAAGCCATCAACTTGTTCTTTGGCTGCATCCCAAGTCCGATATATTCCCGGAGTACGTCCTTTTTTGACTGCATAAAACTTCATTTCTACCTCTAAAATTCCAAAATCTTTACCCAATGGTAAAATATACTTATTGCATAACTTTTATTATAGGAAAAAAGAAAGAGAAGGTGGTAAAAATGTTTTTCAACACAAAAAAATATGCTGAAGAAGTTGAAAAAGATCATAAACATGACCTCCAAGAAGAACCTAGCATGTTTAACATGATTTCTTTGGGGCTGATGGCCACCTTCGCTCCCACGCGAATTTTCCTCAAATTACACAAGCGCCATATTGAAAATAAGGCAAACATTGAAAAAAGCAATCTAAAACAAGTACCCATTATTTATTTCCATGGCTTTCGCGGCGGTGATTATACCACTCGCGTGATGGTGAAACACGCTACTCATGACAAGGGCAATCCCAAGTTTTTAAAGGTAACCGTTGATTTATTAGGAAATTTCAAATTAGAAGGAACTTGGACTAGTGACAAGCATCCTATCGTGCAGGTTGCTTTTCGCCAGCGAATAGTCGGTATCTATGGCATCGACTATTATCTCAACTTCGTCCTGCCCTTTTTAGCTAAAAGATATGGTTTTAAAAACTATATTGCAGTCGCTCATTCATTAGCCTGTCCATGTATTATTCGCACGGAAATGAAGCACTACCGCAGCAAAACGTTCCCACATTTAAAAAAATGTGCCTTTATCGCTGGTCCTTTTGACGGGGTCACTTACTTGGGCGATATCCCAAACGTCAACTATTTGACCGAAAGTGGTCGGCCTAGTGTCATGAACCCGCACTACCTTTATTTGTTTTTTAATCGGCGCAAATTCAATCCTGATATCTCGGTCTTGAATATTTATGGCAACGTTTTAGATAACACAAATACTGATAAATTCATCTCTGTTGTTTCCGCAAAAAGCATTCGCTATATCCTTGCCCCAAAGGCACATTTTTATCAAGAAGTAGAAGTACGCGGTAAAAATGACGCCGAACATAGTTGGATGCATGACAATCCGTTTGTAATCGATATTATTGACAAGTTTCTTAAATTAAAAAAGTAGTTTAATTTTGGAGGAGTTTATGATCTGGTGGCATGACTTTGTTAGAATCATTATCATTACCAACACAATCTTAGCTTTCTACGTTGTCTTCCACCGTAGAAGATCCGTTTCAACCACTTGGGCTTGGTTAATCATCCTGTTAGTATTACCAGTAGTCGGGATCACTCTTTATGCCTTCTTTGGTCGGGGTATTTCCCAGGAAAATATTTTTGCCATCAATAAGCAAAAACACATTGGCTTGAGAAATGTTCAAAAATCGATTGCTAAAGCACCTAAAAATACTAGTCCTTCTGACACTTCAAAGGCTGGTAATATAGCAATTAACTTTTTTAACCACCAACAAGAAGCTCCCCTAACTAAAAATAATCAGGTCAAGCTCTATACCGAAGGTGAAACCTTCTTTCATGACATGCTTAAGGACATGGTACGAGCTAAGGAAATAATCAATGTTGAGTTCTACACTTTTTATAGCGACAATATCGGCAATCGTGTTTTGCAACTATTGATTAAAAAAGCAAAACAAGGAGTTAAAGTACGCGTAATTTATGATGCCTGGGGTTCAATGGGAGCTACTAAAGCATGGTTCGATCAATTGCGGGCAGCTGGCGGGGAAGTTTTGCCTTTTGTCACTTCACGCAACATGATCACCCGTTACCGCATTAACTACCACTTGCACCGCAAGATTGTTGTCATCGACGGGCGAATTTCTTGGACTGGCGGTTTTAATATTGGTGATCAATATTTAGGCAAAAAAAAGAAGTTTGGTCATTGGCGTGATAGTCAGGTAAGAATTGTTGGTTCTGCCTCTCTGCTTTTGCAAGAGCGTTTCGTCATGGACTGGAACGCCTCTATCACTAATAATCAACAGCTCATCCGTTTCAATTCCACTCTATTTCCTGATCTTGATGAAAAAAACATCCACGAAGGCGACGTTGCAACGCAAATCATTTCAGATGGGCCTGATCGTTATGCACCATATATGCGTAACGGTATGATGCGGCTAATGCTTTTGGCACGCAAACGGCTATGGATTCAAACACCATACTTAATCCCTGATGATGCCGTTTTTGCTACGTGGCAAACAATTGCCTCATCGGGTGTTGACGTACGAATTATGATCCCATGTAAGCCAGACCACCCCTTTATTTATCGCGCCACACAGTGGTATGCCAACGAATTAACTCGCTTGGGTGTCAAAATTTATATCTACGAAGATGGCTTTTTACATGCCAAAACGACGATTGTCGACGACCATTTTTCTTCAGTTGGTTCAATGAATCAAGATTTCCGTTCTTACAACTTAAACTTTGAAGATAATGCCGTTTTTTATGATAAAAAGTTCAACCAGAAAATGGTGGCAGCTTTTGAAGAAGATATGAAACACTCGCATTTACTAACTAAGGAAGAAATAAAAAAGCAAAGTCGCGCATTGCGGACTTTGCAGGCATTCTCGCGAATGCTTTCTCCAATTTTGTAATTACATCATTGATTGAACTTCGACAGGAATTTCTCGACCAGCATATTCTTGTAATTGCTTAATTACGCTATTAACTTCATTATTAAAGCGCATCATATAAGCCTTACCATCGCTAGTTCGAAAAATCGCCATCACTAATGGCTTCTCTTGGTTGGGGATCTGGATTAAAGTAACGCTGGCTAAATCATCATACTTAACTGTACGCTTGAAGTAGCCTGAAACGACCATCCGCTTTTTACTAAATCCTGAAAAACCATCGACAATACTAATTAAGATAAAAAGAGCCAAGAAGACGCTCAGGCCTGGATCACCTTTTTCAATGTAATTCCATGTAAAGCCCAGCCAGATAAAAATTAGCGCCCAAACAACTGAGGAAATACGATAGCGACCACGAAAATCAACTTTAGCTTGCCAATACCAACTATAACAAGCATAAACTACTAATAAAATATCAATTGCTACATAAAAATACGTCATATATTTCATAAAAATCCCCTCAATTTAGTTATTTTACTCATTATAACAAAACAATGATTTATAATTAAAGTAATGACTTTCACGGAGGGTGACATTATATGATTGATTTAGCAGAATTACAAACAGATATTAATAATGCCCAACATATTGTATTCTTAACTGGAGCTGGTGTTTCTACCCACTCAGGTATCCCTGACTACCGCTCTAAAAACGGAATCTATGATGGCGTGCAAGAAAGTCCTGAAACTATTCTGAGCGATAGTACGCTATTCAATCGACCTGAATTTTTCCATGAATTTGTCATGAACAACATGTACTTTCCTACTGCTAAACCAAACTTAATCCATGAAAAAATCGCCCATTTTTGTAATGAAAAAGGTAATTTAATTACCCAAAATATCGATACTTTGGATACTAAGGCTGGCAATCAACATGTAACAGAATTTCATGGCAATTTATATAATATTTATTGTACTAAATGTCATCAACGTGTTTCTTATGAAGAATATGCTAAAAGCTATTTACACAAAGATTGTGGCGGAATTATTCGCCCCGGTATTGTGTTATACGGCGAAAGCATTGATCCGAAAGTATTAAACCAGTCCGTTGAAATAATGCAAAAATCAGACTTGATCATCATTTGTGGGACGAGTTTTGTAGTTTATCCTTTTGCCCAGCTCTTGGCTTATCGCAAAGAAGACGCCAAAATTTACTCTATCAACAAGACAGAAATTCCTACCCCTGGTGTCACGCAAATAATTGGGGATGCATTAACAGCATTCCAGAATTTGAATTAACTTTCCTAGTTTGTTATTCTTAGACTAATTATTTTTAATAAAGGTGTTACACATGACAGAGTTTTTTTACTATGATTACGTTACAATTGAGCCATGGACCTACTTTTTAACAGCTTCAGAAGCCGGCCTAACTTACGTCGGACTTAAAGGAGATGAAACTGTTTCACCTATTTTTAGCTTCTACCCTCACCGCATGTTGGTGCGGGACCCTAAAAAGATGGCACCTTATATCAAACAATTAAAGGAATATTTTGCTGGTATCAGAAAGAATTTTGATGTTCCTATTGATATTTCGGAATTCGGCACTGAATTTCAACGAAAGGTATTAGCCGTTGTCCAGCATATTCCTTATGGTGTGACGTTAACTTATGGTGACGTCGCCAATTCACTAGCCGAAGCCACATCTTCTCGCTCAGTTGCACACGCCGTAGCATTAAACCCTGTTTTGATTTTTATTCCTGACCAAAGAGTTATTTTATCCAACAATAAAGTTGGGACTTATCGTCTGGGACAAAAAGAAAAAATCAGATTAATTAAATTAGAAAAGAAGCAGTTACATGTCAATTCTTAAACTATATGCACCCTTTTTTGACGGCAATAACTGGTTACATGTCCTAACCAGTGGCAAAGACTGGATGATCATTCTGACTTTAATTTTGATGGAATGCTTGTTATCAGTCGACAATGCTGTCGTTTTGGCCGCACAGACACAGGTGCTACCTAATAAAGCTGAACAACGCAAGTCCTTGGTTTATGGCTTGTGGGGTGCTTATTTATTCCGCTTTATTGTTATCGGAATCGGGACTTATCTGATCAACTTTTGGGAGATTAAATTAGCTGGTAGTATTTATCTTTTTTACCTAGCCTTTAAATTCTTCTATGATCAACGCCACCCTAAACAAGCTGCCGAACATGAGAAAGAAAAAGAAGAGCGCGAAGCAGCTCACCACAAAGGCAAAAAGAAAAAGAGACATGTACTATCTCTTTTCTGGCGTACGGTTATTTCAATTGAATCAATGGATATCGTCTTTTCAATTGATTCTGTTTTAGCTGCTTTAGCCGTGTCTGATAACCCCGTTGTTGTTTTAATCGGTGGCATGATCGGTATTCTCTGTATGAGAGGAGTTGCCGAAATTATCATTAAATTAATGGATATTATTCCAGAATTGCAGCCAATGGCTTACTTATTGATAGGAATCATCGCTTTAAAATTGCTGCTAGCTCTGCCACCATTGAGATTTGAGTTGCCAAACACCGTTTTTGCAATTATTGTCTTTGCGATCTTAATTTTGACAATTCTCTTCCACTTTTGGAAAGTTAAAAAACACGGTCACAAACATATTTAACTGTTTAGCGTATTTAATACATATTCTTTGAGTACAACTGCTTGGTTGTGCTCTTTATTTTTGGCACCAAATAAGAAAAGAACATCTTCTTTAGCCAAATGCTTCTTTACATCTTGCAAAAATTCCGCTGTATAATCATTATGATTAAGTTCTTCAATATACTTTTGCTTAAACTCAGGGAATTTTTCATCTTCATGATTAAACCACTGACGCAATTCCTTACTAGGGCCAATTTGTTTATCCCATTCAGCTAAATCGGCCTTAACTTTGCTCATTCCCCGTGGCCATAAACGGTCAACTAAAATCCGATAACCAGCAGGTTGCTCATGGTCATAAATTCGAACTAATTTAATTTCTGTCATTATTTTTTATCTCTTTTCTAGAAAGGTCAAAAATGAATTATTCAACTTATTTTTCTACTAACACTACCGATTATATTGCAAAAGACCTAATTGGGCGAATGCTTACTTTTGATAATGGTCAAGAAAAATTAGGCGGCTATATCGTGGAAGCAGAAGCATATATGGGTAAAAAGGATCGCGCTGCACATTCTTATGGCGGTCGTCGTAGCCCAGCGAATGAAGGACTTTACGGCAAAGGCGGAACGATCTATATCTACGCGCAACGTCAATATTTCTTCTTTGATGTTGCCACTAGGGTTCAGAATGAACCACAGGGTGTTTTAATCCGTGCAATCGATCCCACTTTAGGAATTGAGACCATGATCAAGAACCGTCATGGTAAAGATGGCGTTCTTTTGACTAATGGTCCCGCAAAAATGATGCAAGCTTTTGGTATTCATGATAAGAATTGGAATTTGCACTTTTTATCAGACTCCCCTTTCGCCATTGATCTTGATGATCGTCATAAAAAAATTCCCCAGGAAATAATTGCTGCAGCGCGTGTTGGTATCAATCAATCTGATCCCGTTTGGGCTAATAAGAAATTACGTTTTTATGTAGCAGGAAATCCTTATGTTTCTGATATGAAAAAGAGAAATTATGAAACTAATAATGGTTGGGCTTGACAAATTTAACTTTTTCTTCTAGTATTCTTCATTAGTTAAATATTTTTCCAATGCAATAGAGGTTGCGACAATCACAAGTTAAGTTTGAGTTCGCGAAAACAATGATAGTTAACTTAGGGTTGCCGCCGAAATAGATTTAATATTCGCGTGTTAATCTGTTGGGCTATAGAAGAATATTCTATAGACTGTCCTGGTTAGTCCCCAGGGAGCGCTATAAGATTTGGTTTAAACACTGATGATTATGACCCTCGCAATTCTTTGGAAGAGCGAGGTTTTTGTTTACTCTTTATTGTGTTGGCTTTATGTTAAAACTATTTTTGGAGGTTTTATAATTGAAGTCAAGATTTAGATGGATGGCTGTAATAATGTCTGTCCTACTCAGTTTATTTATCGGTTTTTCTCTTAGTAGCAATCAGACTCAAGCTGCTAAGAAAGATTCTGGCACGTTAAAGATAGGTATGGAGGCAAACTATCCTCCATACAACTGGACTCAGCCAACCAAAGCTAATGGAGCTGTTCCAATTGATGGTTCTAACTCCTATGCTAATGGTTATGATGTTCAAATTGCCAAGATCATCGGTAAACGACTACACAAAAAAGTAATCGTAGAAAAGACTCAATGGGATGGCCTTTTACCAGCTTTAACTTCAGGTAAAATTGACTTAATTATTGCTGGTATGTCTCCTACTGCCGAAAGACGCAAGGCAATTAATTTCTCAGAACCTTATCGTAAAAGTACTTTCGTCGTAATTACTAATAAGGCAAGTAAATATTCTAATGCTAAGAAGTTGACTGATTTCAAAGGTGCCAAGTTAACCGCACAACAAGGAACTTTGCACTACGATTTAATCAAGCAATTAAAAGGTGCTAAAAGAGAACCAGCTATGCGTGACTTTTCAGCCATGCGTCAAAGTTTAGCTTCTGGCACCATTGATGGTTATGTTGCTGAAGATATTGAATTTGAAAGTTACCACAACGTTAACCCTAACATTATTGCAGTTAACTTAAACAAAATGGCTGGCTTCAAAGTTGACCATGACGATTCCGTAACTAGTATCGGGGTTAAAAAGGGTAATACCAAGCTTTTAAATGAAGTTAACGCTACTTTAAGAACTATTTCTAATAAAAAGCGTGATCAATTAATGTCACAAGCCATCAAGGAACAACCTAAGGCTGGTAACGAAACTAAGAAAGAAAACTGGCTAGTTACTACTTGGAAGCAATATGGTGGCATGATTATGTCAGGTATTGGCATGACCTTGCTTTTAGCTTTAGTTGGTACCATTGTTGGTTTCTTTATCGGCTTGCTTGTAGGAATTATTCGTACCATTCCTACTCCAACTACTCGCGGCAAGCGTTGGACTTTGAACGTAGTTAAGTGGTTATTATCTGTTTATGTAGAAATCTTCCGTGGTACACCAATGATGGTTCAAGCAGCCGTAATCTACTATGGTATTGCCCAATTCTGGCACTTGAATTTAAATAGAACTGTAGCTGCTTTGATTATTGTGTCAATTAACACTGGTGCTTACTTAGCTGAGGTTATCCGTGGTGGTATTATTTCAACTCCAGAAGGTCAATTCGAAGCAGCTAGTGCACTTGGTATGACCCACAACCAAAGAATGTGGCATATCATCTTGCCTCAAGCTATTAGAAACTGTTTACCATCAATCACCAACGAATTTATCGTTAACATCAAGGATACTTCAGTATTGAGTATCATCTCAGTTTCTGAATTGTTCTTTGTTGGTACAACTATTGCTAGTCAATCATTCAAGTTCTTCCCAACTTACTTAATGATTTCTGCAATTTACTTGATCTTAACCTTTACTATTACTAGAATCTTCAACTTTATCGAAAAGAGACTTGAAGGTAATAAGAATTACAACTTGATGGCTAACCAAGTCCAAGTTGGTACTCCAAAAGATGCGGAGGCAAATAATTAATGACTGAATCAAACGAAGTAATTTTAAGCTTAAAGCACATGCAAAAGTCTTATGGAAATCACCAAGTATTAAAGGATATTTCCTTTGACATCAATAAAGGCGAAATCGTAACGATCATTGGTCCTTCTGGTGGTGGTAAGTCTACTACCCTTCGCTGCATCAACTTGCTCGAAGAACCTACTGGTGGCGAGATCGATTTCCACGGTGAAAACATTTTGGCACCTGGTTACAACCGTAATACCTTTAGATCCAAGGTCGGCATGGTATTCCAGCAATTTGATTTATTTGAGAACAAAAACGTCTTGGAAAACTGCATGATTGGCCAAGAATTGGTCCTCAAGCGTTCAAAAGACGAAGCACGTAAGATTGCTATGGAGAACCTTAAAAAGGTTGGTATGGATCCATTTATCAAGGCTAAACCACAACAATTATCTGGTGGTCAACAACAGCGTGTTGCTATTGCCCGTGCGATTTCAATGAATCCAGAAGTTTTATTGTTCGACGAACCAACTAGTGCCCTTGACCCAGAAATGGTTGGCGAAGTACTAGACGTTATGCAAAAGCTTGCTACAACCGGTTTGACGATGGTGATCGTTACCCACGAAATGGGCTTTGCCAAGAGTATTTCTGACCGCGTATTGTTCATCAGTGATGGCGTGATCACGGAACAAGGTGCACCTGAAGAATTATTCGACCATCCTAAGAATGAAAAGACGCAAAAGTTCTTGAGCAACTTTAGAAATAATGAATTCTAATATCAAAAAAGCCGCGAAGTTTAATTGCTTCACGGCTTTTTTAGCGTATAATTTATAACAAATTAATTTTTGGAGGAAGTAAAATGAATGATAGAGTATATTATTTTATCAAGCCTTATGACGAAAGTCTGCCACTGCCGCCTGCAGAAAGTTTTGCGCAAATTTTGAACGAGGCTTATTTGCATCCCTTCAACTGGAAAGCAAGAACTACGCGTAAATCTTTCTGGTGGAGCACTTTGATTAATCTTGTTATCGGCATCTTATGCATCATTCTTGGCTTCTATGCTTTTAACCAAAACATCAACCCCGGCATTAGAATAGTCGATGGTATTGTTGCGGCTGTTGTTTATCTGTGGCTATTTTTAGCTGCATTAGGACAAACGATCCGACGTTTGCACGATGTTGGCTACAGCGGCTATTGGTACTGGGCTGCCTTCACTGGTTATGGCGCAATGTTTTTATTTTATCTTGAATTACAGCCATCTGTTCAACGCCAAGTTAAGTGGGGCAAATATTTCTTTAGTAATCAAGACTACCCTGCCGGCCATAAAGAAACAGTTCCTGTGCCAACTATTGGTCAAATTCTAAAAGAACACTTCTTTGATTGCTTCAAGTGGAATGCTAGATCAACTAGAACATCATTCTGGGTAGGAACAGCAATTAATCAAGTTACTTTAGGAATCGGCACTCTTTTCATCTATGCTTTTTCTGCTTTTTTCACGATTATTTCTGGCTGGCATCAAATGCCGCAAGCAATCGGTATTTTCTTTTTATGCTTTTTAATACTTTTACTGGTTATCCTTATTTGGTCATTTTTAGCTCAATTAGGACACACTGTTCGCCGCTTGCACGATGCAGGCTTTAACGGTGGCTGGTGGTGGTTAGGCATTGTTCCTTACGTGGGAGATTTACTTTTAGCCTTCTTATTATTCCACCCAACAGTTGACGCAGATAATAAGTGGAACAAGTATTTGTTTGATCCAGAAGACAGAATTAGATAATTATCAAAATAAGCCCGCTATTCAGAAATGAACAGCGGACTTTTGATTTTTAAACAATATCTTTCTGAGCCTTAATCCGAGCTAATTTCCAGCCCGTATCAAAATACGTCTTGCGCGTTTGACGCAAATCATCATAATCACTTTGTAAACTATCAATGGCATCCTGTAAGCTCTTATTTTGCTTTCTAATCGCATTTAGCTCAGGATCATTGATCACACCCTTAAGGTGTACTTGAGCCGCTAAATAGCGCCGACGATGCTCAAATTCTTCTCTCAAAGTACCCAGCGCATCTTCATACTTAACTAGCTTTCTATTGATCTCAGAAATTTGATCATTCAGTTGAATAAACAACTTATAAGGCATATCCGACTTAATTCGGTTGCATTCCGCACAAGCTAAAGTTAAATTATCTAAGCTGTTGTTGTGACTAAGAGAAACAGGATCCTTATGATCTACGCTGCGGCCACGTCTGCCGCAATATTGGCAGCGGTATTTATACTTGGCCCGAATGCGTTCACGATCAATAAAATCAACTTCGTTTAACTGGAAATTGATCTCCAAATCCATTCCCTTTAAATTTTGCTCAAAAGTTACGCCTTGGTTAGGCACATAATTAAGCTTGCCATCTTCGCTTTTAATTACCGCCAAATTCAAATCAGACCTTTTAATCTGTTGGCGGGCGATTTCATTGCCATCATAATCTTGTAAAAAGGCCTCGTATTTTTTACGGTCCTTTTTATTTTTCACAATAAAACCTGATTGATCTTGTTTCTTTGCACCGACAAACGTGTAAAGCAAGCTTTGAGCAAAAGTTGCGACCGCATCATTTGCGTAATCCTCCGGATTCAGGTTGCGCGTGATGCAAATGTCGCAAATACTGGTCAACTTAGGATTCATTAACCCCTCTTGCTTAAAATGCAAAGAGTCCATGCGCAGCCCGCATGAACTACATTGAAATTTCACCTAATCATCCCCTAACAATAGAATGCTAAAAGCTATTCGTTGCATCTTATCCTTTCCCGCGAAATCACCTTTAAAAAGATCTGGCAAAATTTTCTTAATAAAGTATTGTACGCAAACTAAATCGTCGAACTTCTTGATCGTTTCAAGACTTTCCTTGAACATTTGCATATAAACCGGGTTAGGATTACCTAATTCGATTTCTCCATAAGCTTCATATAACAAATCTAATTTATCACAGATTGATAAAATTTTACCCTCTAAAGTATCATCTTTGCCTTCTGAGAGACGTTTAGTATAAATTTCTTGAAATTCTTCTGGAATCTCATCCTTAATGAACTTAGTGGTCATTGTTTCTTCAACGTCACCAATCATCTTTCTAAGTTGAGGAGTAGCGTATTTAACTGGTGTCTTAATATCACCGATGAAACGTTCAGTATAATCGTGATTCAAGCTCTTTTCATATAAAGCCTTCCAGTTGATCTTCTTTTTACCCTTTACTTCTTCAATATCTCCCATCATTTGTGCTAATTCCGCTGTTCTGAAACAGTGGTCAGCTACTGAGTGGTGATGATACTTGAAGTAGCCCGGTGCTCGATCAATTGACTCTAAACTATTAAATCCTTGAATATATGCATTTAATCCCATTTTTTTATCCTCCTCATTTTCCTTAAAATTTTTACTATGTTATCAAAGATTGATTTTCAATGCAAATAAAAAGAGGCCTTTGCCTCTTAAAATCTATGCGCCGGTGTCAGTATCGTTGCCATCGTCGTTAGTGCTGCATCATAGTAATTATTTTTAGGTAATTTTTTAGCAAAAATATATTGCTGCGAAGCAAACAAATTATCATAGCCTTGATTGCGATTTTCATTCACCGCAATATAAATTGGCGCGCTAAAGCTAGCTGATTGATAATTATTGACTGGCTTGCCTTTTAAAGTATAGCCTGCTGTAATTGTATTTTGCTTGCTAAAAAATTTAAGCAAGCGATGTACAGTATTCTTTGCTAATTTATCCTTACTAAATGCTAAATCCATTGGCACCCGGCAAGCATTGGCATAATAATCACCATCATATCGATCAGTGGTAACCCTTCCTTTAACTGGCTTAGCATCTTTTGATGTCAGCCAGGCAAAGTCTGGAACTAGGCCACTCTTATGCTGGTGACTCAACTGATTGAGCCGCTTGAGCATTGTTTTTTTAATTAAGAGCCACCGCGAATCATTGCTTTCACGATAAAATTGATCAAACATTGTCGGCAATACATCTGAAGTCCGCATTAAATTATAATACTTCGACTTAGAATCGGCCCAATTGCCCACCGTTAAAGCGTGCGTTGTCGGATTATATTCATAACGCAAAATATCGGCAATTAATTTTTGCCCTTGCCGCTGATATGCTGGGTTTTTCCATCTTTTAGCCGCTAAAAACAAAGCTTTAGCAATAAATAAGTCCCCATCAGTAGCGCTATTGCGTTCACTGCTCCATTTTCCATTTTTCTTTGTTTGCCGCCAAGCCATCAATTGCGTATTACGATCCCGGTGTTTTAAATAATACTGCACTAGCTTAGCAAAGTTGCTTTCTTTAACTGCTGGATCATGCGCCGCAATAAACATCCCATATCCTTGGCCTTCAGATAAAACCGTCACTTTTTCCTGCTTAGGCGTGGTATTAATATAGGCAAGATTCTTTTCTTCAACTACATAATTTTTATGCCAAGAATGTAGAAAAAAATTACGCACCGCTGAATTATTATCTGCTCTGATATAGATCATAATACCGGTAAATGCAATCGTTACGAGTAAAAATCCTAGTAGCATCCATCTTTTTTTCATCTCATCACCTAATCCGCAAATCTCTTAGTCTTAACCCATTTAGTACTATCACGATGAAAAACGCGATCTAGCATTACTGAAGTAACAGCATGAATTGATACAATGATGAACAATTGCGAATAAGTAAAATATGATGCTAAGGCTAGCCAAATCTGTTCGTCAGTTGCCTGCCCATATTGCGTAGTCATAGCTAGGTTAATTTGCAAAATATAAAGCAAAACCATCAATAGCCAATTAAAGAGCAGAATTTGAGCTAATAAAATATTACTCCGCGAAATTGTAAATGGTATTACTACTGCAGGATTCCAAAGATGGACGATTAAGGCAATCAAATTAGAAAAAAAGATCAGATCTGATAAAACAATCGCCAAATTAAACCAGAAAAAAGTGCAGGAATAATAGACAGTCTCTAATTTAACCCGCCAGTTGCTTTTATCAAAAAGATGGCAAAAATTATTGATCACCACTTCATAGTTACCTTTAGCCCAACGCAAGCGCTGGAAATAATAATCTTTTAAGCGTTCTGGTTCTTGCTGGAAGGCTTCAGAATTATAGGCTAAGGCAATCAAACTACCTGAGCCCATAATTTTAAAAGAAATATCAGTATCTTCGGTCAAAGCGCCATTGCGCCAGCCGCCAATTGATCTGACATAATCAGTATTAATAATAAAGTTAGTCCCTGGAATACGACCAATCTTAAATAATTGCCAGATACCGCAGTGTTGAATTCGCTGGGTAACAACAATTTCCTGATTGATACACTTAGTTAAAAAATTCTGCCGCGCATTTCTCGTCTTATTGCGACCAAAAGCAGCCTTATATCTCACCGGATTTTCCAAAATCTTTTTAATTAAAAAATACAAAGCATTTTCTTCTGGCATGGCATCTGCATCATATACACCAAGGTATTCTCCTTGGGCAATCTTCAAAGCATCATTTAATACACCAGCTTTGCCACCACTACCTGTTCGTTCAATTACTTGAACATTGATTTTCCGTTCAGGATATTGCTTGATTATTTCCCGGGCAATTTTAGCAGTATCATCAGTACAATTATCAGCATAGATTAAAATTTGTAACTTATCAGCCGGATAATTCAAATTTAAAATTGCCTGCGTAGTTTTACTAATAACTAATTCTTCATTATGAGCTGGTACAACTAACGTAACTTTTGGGTAACGCTTAAGTGGCGTGATTTTAACTAAGAGCTTGCTGTGCTTTAACCAAAAGAAAACTGCACCACTTAAGGTAACTAGAGACATCAACAAAGAAAGCCAAATCGAGATTAACGTTAAAATTTATAATGCTTCACTCATTTTTCGCCTTTTTTCCTTTTTTATTGATTACCGTATTTTCAACATTAAAGTAAATGACAAACGCACAAATAAACATAACTATGAAAGCAAGTAAAAAGATGCCTGAAATGCTTAAAGCTAAGAAATAAAACCAATTAGTCATTTGCTTCAGCCTTTAAATATTCAACAATTAAGTCAGTTTCCAATTCGCGGTCCAAATGTTTTACAATCACATTTGGATCTGTAAAACGATCCACGTTTGTTTCATCAATTCTCTGACTCGTCCATTTCAAGCCTCCGGGAAGATCATCTTGCACTTTTTTTAATTCCGCAATTGTCTCCTGATTAATCTGCTTGATAATGTCATCTCTTAATTCAGGCGAAATAATAAAAAAAGTGGCATCTCCTAAATAAAAGAGTTCCTCAGCTGCTAATCTTCTCTTTTTTAAGATATCAGCTAATTTTTCTAAATACTGCGCGTGCTCTTCTGGATGAAGTTGAGCAAACTGTTCGTGGTTAGCCCAACGCAACATTGATACATGCATCCATAAATGTAATTGTGGCCGTTCTTTAATATTACTAATTACTTTTGAATAAATTTTATTAGCAGTGTAACATGTATGCATTTTTAGAGTGCCATTGTAGCGTTTAAGGTAATTGCGAATATCTTGCCGATTTTTACTAATAAAACGCCAATCTAGGACATAATAGCGCAACACCGTTAAAAGCCCTGCCTCTATCGGAAAAGCTACCACTAAAAACCACTTTGCTTCTGTAGGAATTACAACATATCCCAGCACTAAAAAGCCCGCTGCAATCGTCGTTAACAAAATTATCAGCCAGCTAACCATTATATTAGGCAACAATAATCCCGTCATAATAGCTAAAATTAGAATTAAAAATAAGCCATTGACTATATTTGCCGAATATTCTTCCACTTGAAAAACAGCAATTACTGGAAAAAGTATTGCTGCAACGAGATCTAAATAGATCAAAATATTGTATTTATTATTCTTATTCATATATCTAACTATCTATATCCTATATATTATCTATAAAAACCTAAGTTAAATTATATTCAAAAATTTTTTAATGTCCATGCATAGATAAAATTTTTTTAAAACAAAAAAAGCTAGAAGCGTCAGCTCCTAGCTTTTATTTCAATATTATTAAAGACTACTTGTTTTCGTCTTTTGCGGCCTTGTTCAAGAAAGCAACAACTGCTGCTACGTGAGCAACACGCTTCTTTGCGTTTCTCTTGTTCTTAGGTCTTTGGTTTGGTTCACAACCAGTGTTGTAATTTTCACCTTTACGCATATGCTATACTTCCTTTCAGATTTTCGAAAATCTAGTATAGTTTACCATGTCCAGCCCTTCATATCAAGTCTTCATGCAGATTCAAAATTTTTCGGCAGATGCAGGACAACAATATAATTTAAGATTCGCGTAGCATAACTAGCATCCTTTTGGAAACTTTTAATTGCCTTTTTAGCTAAATCAACTCGATCAGTAATTAAGCCATCAACTTGTTGATACATCATCTTCTTCATTAATTTTTCGTCATTAACTGTCCAGGCATAAACAGGACGATCCTGCAAATGGGCTTGCCAAATAAAGTCTGAATTCAAGGTAGAATATTCCATTGAATATCCACTAGCAACACTTTGCGGATAAGTAAAATTATAAGGTTGAATGTAAAAGACAACCAAACGTGGATTAATTAAGTGCAGTCCTTCAACCACGCGATAGTCGAGTGATTGTACTTGATACGTATTTTTGAGAATCGTTTTGCCATATTTTTGATTAAAGCGCTGCAGCATTTTCTTCGAATCTTTAGCCGTCGTTTTAATTTCAATTAGCAATTTTTGATGCAGTCTTTTGGCTTCCTCAAGATATTGATCAAAGCTAACTAACTTAGCATGATAGCCGTCTTCTTTGGCAGTTAACTTTTCTAATTGCCGTAAAGTTAAATCATTCGGGGCTTTATTAACTGCTATGAAAAATGTAAGCAAATGTATGACTATGTTTTATTTTCATACATTTT
>NZ_PCYV01000017.1:0-37431 GCF_002553785.1 Lactobacillus sp. UMNPBX15 | reverse complement strand
CAGGGAAATAAAATTAAGGAAATATTCATCCTTACACAAACTATTTTACGGTCTCGTAATTTATCACTCTAAATGCCGCATTGTTACAAATAAAATTAAATTTTTATAATAAATTTGTTGACTATATTTTTATAAAATTGTAAACTACAGTCAATCGAAGAGGCGCAGCCGACATAAGTAACAATTCTGAGTTGGGCAAAACGAAGATGAATTGTAAAAGGGGAGGTTGCCGAAGCTGAGTCATGCTAAAGGCTTGAGCTGGGGCGTAGTTGAATAAACTGCGGACTGTCGCGAACAAAATTCGCGGAGCGCTATCGACCATAGATTAAGTAGAAATTAATCCATTGTTTGTTTGGCGCAGACAATGGATTTTTTATTAGCGTTTCGCCTGAAAAAGACAGGAGAACAAAATGAATTCACAAATTGCAGTAGATCAGATTAATGAGCAAGGCCATTTAACGATTGGTGGAGTTGATACAGTAGAATTAGCTCAAAAGTATGGTACGCCATTAGTAGTTTATGATGTCGATCAAATTCGTCGACAAATTCGGGCTTTTAAGAAAGTTTTTGAAGAAGAAAACATGGCCTATGCTGTTAGTTATGCAAGTAAAGCTTTCGCAGCAATCGCAATGTATCAGGTTATTGCAGAAGAGGGAGCATACACTGACGTAGTTTCAGCAGGTGAGTTATTTACTGCAATAAAAGCCAATTTTCCAATGGAGAGAGTTAGCTTTCATGGTAATAATAAATCATTAGCTGAATTGGAAATGGCTGTAAAAAATCATGTTGGCAAAATTATTATTGATAATTTTCATGAGATTCAGTTATTGGCGCAAGTTTTAAAAAAGTACGATGCTACGATTAGTGTCATGTTGCGTATTGCACCAGGGATTTCAGCACATACCCATGAATATGATCAAACAGGTCAGATTGATAGTAAATTTGGCTTTGATCTTGAATCAGGTCAAGCAGAAAAGGCATTAAAACAAGTTCTAGCTAATCCTAGGATGAAAATGTTGGGGATTCATGCTCACATTGGCTCACAGATTTTTGCCTTAAACGGCTTTGAAATGGCAGCACAAAAATTAATGGTAGTAGCGCAAGATTGGCGAGAAAAGTATGGCTATCTTGCACAAGTTATTAATGTTGGTGGCGGTTTTGGGATTAAATATACCCAAGAAGATCATCCATTACGACCAGAAGAATTTGTTAAGACGATTGTTAAGGTGATCAAAACTGAAGCTGAAAAAATGAATTATCCTTTACCTGAAATCGATATTGAACCGGGAAGATCAATTGTTGGTCCAGCCGGTTACAACCTTTATACGGTGGGTAGCCGTAAGGATATTCCAGGTTATCGTTCTTATATTACTGTCGATGGCGGGATGGGAGATAATATTCGCCCTGCACTTTATCAGGCTAAGTATGAAACAGTTTTAGCCACCGATCCACAAGCGCCTTTGACTGAACATGTTCGTATTGCTGGTAAGTATTGCGAGAGTGGCGATATATTAGCAGAAGATCAAGCTTTGCCACAAGTCAAAGCTGGAGACTTGTTAGCGATGTTGGATACAGGTGCATATGGGTATTCAATGGCTTCAAATTATAATCGTAATCCTCGACCAGCAGTGGTATTTGCAGAAAATGGTAAAGCAAAATTAGTCATTAAGCGTGAAAGTTTAGAAGACTTGGTTCATTTAGATCAATCATATTTAAATTAGAAAAGAGAAAAAAGATGGCAAAGTTAGATGCAAAAAGTATTATTGATTACATCGGTAATGCACCAAAAAAGACACCGGTAAAAGTCTTTATTAAAGGAGATTTAGCACAAATTGATTTTCCAAAGAAAATTGAGAATTTTACTGAAGCTCATTCTGGCGTGATCTTTGGTGACTGGAAAGATATTGAACCATTTTTAAAAGAAAATCATCAAATTACGGCCTACCATATTGAAAATGATGCACGAAATTCAGCAGTTCCTTTATTGGACTTCAAAAAAGTTAATGCTCGAATTGAACCAGGAGCTATTATTCGTGATCAAGTGGTAATCGGTAATAATGCAGTAATTATGATGGGTGCCATTATTAATATTGGAGCAGAAATCGGGGCTAATACCATGATTGATATGGGCGTAGTTCTCGGTGGCCGTGCCATTGTTGGACAACATTGTCATATTGGAGCTGGTAGCGTATTGGCTGGTGTAATTGAGCCTGCTTCAGCTAAACCGGTTCAAATTGATGATAATGTCATGATTGGAGCTAATGCAGTTGTGATTGAGGGTGTTCATGTAGGTGAAGGAGCCGTTATTGCAGCCGGAGCAGTAGTTACTCATGATGTGCCAGCACATACGATGGTAGCGGGTGTTCCTGCTAAAATTATTAAAAAAGTTGATGAAAAAACTAGTAGTAAGACGGAACTAGAAGATAATCTGAGAAAGTTATAAAATGTCAGTTTTAAGTGAAAGTGAGTTAATTCAAATTAGAAGGCATTTACATCAAATACCTGAATTAGCACTAGCAGAAAAAGAAACACATGATTATTTAATCGAGATAATTCAAAAATTTAAGCAAGATTATTTGGAAGTTGAGATACCGTCGACACTGCCTACCGCAATTCTAGTATTAGTTAAAGGAAGAAAACCGCACAGAACGATAGGATATCGTGCTGATATCGATGCTTTACCAGTTACTGAAAAAACTGGACTGGCATTTTCATCAAAACATGAGGGAGTAATGCATGCATGTGGACATGATATTCATATGACCGTGGCATTAGGTTTGTTAAGCTATTTTAGTGAAAATCAGCCACAAGATAATTTGCTTTTTTTCTTTCAGCCAGCCGAGGAAAGCCAAAGTGGTGGGATGCAAGCTTATGAAAAAAGAATTTTTCATGATCAATTTAAACCTGACGAGTTCTATGGCTTGCATGATAACCCCGCTTTGCCTGCTGGTAGCATTGGGTGTCGGATGGGTACACTTTTTGCTGGTACAACTGAAGTCAATATTGATATTTTAGGTAAAAGTGGACACGCAGCTTTTCCGCAAGATGCAAATGATACGGTAGTTGCAGCAGCAAGTTTGATCATGCAGGTTCAAACTATTATTTCACGAAGCATAGATCCAATTAAAAGTGGTGTTATTACTCTAGGCAAAATCGAAGCTGGTACGATTAGAAATGTAATTGCAGGTCAAGCTAGAATTGAGGGCACGATTCGTGGCTTAACTCAAAATATGATTTTGACAATCGATCAACGTCTCAAAGAAATCTGTCTTGGTATTGAGAAAAGCTTTGGTGTAGAAGTGAAGTTAGATTTGAATCAAGGTGGATATTGGCCAGTAGAAAATAACCCACAATTAACCAAGAACTTTATTTCATATATGAAAAGTCAGCCGACGGTTAACTTTATTACTACTGAACCAAAAATGACAGGTGAAGATTTTGGCTTTTTGCTGGCTAAATTCCCTGGGACAATGTTTTGGCTAGGTGTTGGTGATCCTGATTCACAATTGCATACGGCTACACTTAATCCTGATGAGAAAAGCATTCAGCGCGGCGTTGATGCAATCAAAGGATTTTTGATTAATAGAATGAGGCAATAAAATGGCAACATTAATTGATGCAGATTTGTTAACGGCGATTGTTACGCCATTTGATGAGAATCAAAAAATAGATTTTGCCAGTTTAGAAAAGCTGGTTAATTATTTAATTGACCAAGGTTGCAATGGCTTTGTAGTTGGTGGTACGACCGGAGAAACGCCAACTCTGACTCATGATGAAAAGATAGACTTGTACCAGCATTTTGGTCAAATTGTTAATGGACGTGTTCCGGTTATTGCAGGAACGGGCAGTAACGACACTGCAACCACTATCGCCTTCACCAATGAGGTAGCACAAATTAAAGGAATTGATTATGCCTTAGTAGTAGTGCCACCGTACAATAAGCCTGATCAGCGTAGCATGATTGCACATTTTAGTGCTATCAATGAACAAACTAAGATCCCAATTTTGATCTATAACATCCCTGGTCGAACTGGCGTGAAGATGGAAAAAGAAACGGTAGTCCAATTATCACGCCTTAAAAATATTAAGGGAATCAAACAATGTGCATCTTTAGAAGAAATGGAATACATTATTGATCATAAAGATCCTAATTTTTTGGTATTTAGTGGTGAAGATACGCAAGCGTTACCTGCAAGATTACTAGGAGCCAATGGCGTTATTTCCGTAGCTAGCCATTTATATTGCAAACAAATGCGGCGAATGTTTGATGATCTTTATGAAGGAAATTATCCTGAGGCGGGCACGATTCAACGCTGGTTAACGCCGAAAATGCAGGCTTTGTTTATGTATCCTTCACCAGCTCCTGTTAAGGCAGCCTTGAATGCTCAAGGATTTATAGTAGGGGGATGTCGTTTGCCATTAGTCGCTTTAGGTGATGAGGAAAAAGAAAAGTTGGCCCAGCATTTAGGTTTAAATGCTAATGCATTGATGCAAAAGTTGCCACTTAATTTAGGAAAGGATTGGTAAGACGAGATGCCTAAAAAAGTACTAATAGCTGGGTTTACTGGCGCAATGGGGCAAAAGGCTGTTAGTTTAGTTAATCAGCTGCCCAATTTTGAATTGGTGGCTGGATTTGCTCCAAAGGCAGTAAATGAGCCTGAAAGATATCATTTACCTAAAACAGCCCAAATTTTTAACCAATTAAGTCAAATTCCTGACCATGCTGCAGATATTTGGATTGATTTTACTACTCCCGCAGCTGTCTATGACAATGTTTATTTTGCTTTAACGCATCAAATTAAACCTATTGTTGGAACTACTGGCTTGAGTGATGATCAAGAAGCAACTTTGATTGAACTAGCCAAAAAGGAAAAATTAGGTGGTTTAATCGCACCTAATTTTGGAATGTCAGCAGTTTTATTAATGAAGTTTGCTGAAGAAGCTGCTAAGTATTTCCCTGATGTTGAAATTATTGAAATGCATCATGCAGATAAAAAAGATGCACCTTCAGGCACTGCTTTAGCTACTGCAAAAATGATCGCGCAAAATCGTCCTGAACATCAAACTGCGCCTGATGAAACTGAGACTTTAGCCAATGTTCGCGGTGGAGATTATCAAGGAATTAAAATCCATTCAGTACGCTTACCTGGCTATATTGCACATGAGCAAGTTTTATTTGGTGGACCTGGCGAAGCTTTAACCATTAGACAGGATTCATTTGATCGTGATTCCTTTATGAGTGGGGTTAAAGTTGCTTTAGAAAAAGTTGATCAATTAACTGAACTAGTTATTGGCTTAGAGAATATTTTATAAGAGGAAAAATTATGCCAGAATTAGCAAATGACTTGGCTTTAAGTAAGAAGATTCAATCTGTTAAGGCTTCGGGGATTAGGATTTTTGATAATAAAGTTTCAACCATTCCTGGAATTATCAAGCTGACTTTGGGTGAGCCTGATATGAATACACCTGAGCATGTTAAAACAGCTGCAATTGAAAGTATTCGAAATAATGATTCACACTATGCGCCACAAAAGGGAAAATTGGAACTTAGGCAAGCAATTAGCAATTATTTGAAAAAAGCAACTGGAGTAGTTTACGATCCAGAAACTGAAATTGTGGTTACAGTTGGCGCAACTGAAGCAATTAATGCGACACTATTTTCAATTACCAATCCGGGTGATAAGGTTGCTATTCCTACACCGGTATTTTCACTATATTGGCCAGTTGCAACTTTAGCAGATGCAGATTATGTATTAATGAACACGTCAGAAGATAACTTTAAATTAACGCCAGAAAGATTAGAAAGTACACTTAAGGAAGAATCTAATATCAAGGCGGTTATCTTAAACTACCCAGTTAATCCGACAGGAGTTGAATACACCGAAAGCGAAATTAGGGCATTAGCTGAAGTGATAAAAGCACACAATCTGTACGTAATTACTGATGAAATTTACAGTACTTTAACTTATGGCGTTAAGCATTTTTCAATTGCAAGTGTGATTCCTGAACGGGCAATTTATATTTCTGGATTATCTAAGTCACATGCAATGACAGGATACCGACTGGGTTATGTAGCTGGTCCGGCAAAAATTATGGAACAAATTGGTAAAGTCCATGGTTTAATGGTTACGACTACAACTGACTCTTCTCAAGCTGCAGCGACTGAAGCTTTGGAGCATGGATTGGATGATCCAGAAAAATACCGCAAAATATATCAAAGACGGCGCGATTTTGTGTTGGATGAATTAGCTAAGATGGGGATGCAAGCAGTTAAACCACAGGGAGCATTTTATATTTTCGCTAAGATTCCAGCTAAATATGGTAAAAATGATATGCAATTTGCACTGGATTTAGCATTTGAAGCAAAAGTCGGTATTACTCCAGGTAGTGCTTTTGGTCCTGGTGGAGAAGGGTACGTTAGAATGTCATATGCTTCCAGTGATGAAAATCTACATGAAGCGATGGAAAGAATGAAGAATTTTTTGCGAGGAGAAAAATAATGGTGAGAGAATATAATGTTGCAATTCTAGGTGCTACTGGTGCCGTGGGAAGAAGAATGATCGAACAATTGGAACAATCAACGATACCAGTTAAAAGCTTAAAGCTACTCGCATCCTCACGTTCAGCAGGTACAGTTTTAAAATTTAAGGATCAAGATTTGACAGTTGAAGAAACTACACCAGAATCATTTGATGGTGTAGATTTAGTACTTTCCTCAGCTGGTGGTGCAGTGTCAAAGAAGTTTCTGCCGGAAGCCGTTAAGCGTGGTGCTGTCTGTGTTGATAATACATCAGCATTTAGAATGGAACCAGATGTACCACTGGTTGTACCTGAAGTTAATCCAGAAGCATTGAAAAAGCATCACGGCATCATTGCCAATCCAAATTGTTCAACAATTCAAATGGTAATGGCTTTGGAACCAGTTCGAAGAAAATTTGGTTTGAAACAAATTATCGTTTCCACTTATCAAGCTGCTTCAGGAGCAGGGCAAGCAGCAATTGATGAATTAAAAAAGGAAAGTCAAGATTACCTTGATGGTAAAGACATGCAAGCAGATGCTCATATTTTACCTACTAAAGGAGACAAAAAGCATTACCCATTAGCCTTTAATTTGTTACCTCAAATTGATGTTTTAGAAGATAGTGGCTATTCTCATGAAGAATGGAAGATGATTCATGAAACAAAGAAGATCATGCTGAATGACATGAATGCCAAAGATATCAAGGTAACTGCAACTTGTGTTAGGGTTCCTGTGCCAATTTCTCATGGGGAAAGTGTCTACTTTACTGTTGAAGATGAGACTGCAACGGCACAAGATATTAAAGATGCAGTTGCTGCCTTTCCAGGTAATGTTTTGGAAGATGATATTAAACATCAAATTTATCCGCAACCAATTAATGCAACAGGTAAGCGAGAAACTTTTGTTGGCCGCATTCGCCCTGATTATGAAAATAAGGGTGCCTTCAACATGTGGATTGTAGCCGATAATTTGCTTAAGGGTGCTGCATGGAATACGGTTGAAAATGCGGAATACCTAGTTAAGATGAACTTACTATAAAAATTTTAAAAAATAAAAATGAAAGCGCAAACCATGATTAAAAGTGATTTTGCGCTTTTTGATTGTGGTAGAATAGTTCAGGATTAAAAGGAGATTGAAATTTTGAAGACACTAAAAAAGTTCGGGATAGCTTTCATTTTATTTTGTTCATCGTGTTTGATAATGTCAAATCATGCTGTGCAGGCGAAGAGTTATTCAAATAAGCAACTACGGCAATATACGCTTAAGATGATGAAAAAGCATCATTTACGAGGAAGCATTGAAATTGTAAAAAATGGGCATGCTCAACGTGTTAGCTTAGGCTACGGTTATTACAGCAAACGACTGAAAAATGGCAATACAAAATTGCTTTATCCAGTTGGTTCTTTGCAAAAGATGGTTACTGCTGCAATAATTACACAGTTAATCTACCAGAAGAAATTCAATCAGAATACTAAGATTTCACGCTGGTATCCAAATTTGAAGCATGCAAACCAAATTACGGTGGGGCAGTTAATGACACATACCTCAGGAATTAACGTAATTGGAACAGAATCTAATCATGGAGTTAATTTTTCTGAAAATGGCGCGATCAATTGGACAATTGCCCAAGCCAATGCACGAGAAAATACGGGACGCAGTAAATTTAATTACAATAATGCTAACTATGTTTTGCTGGCAGGCATTATCAGTAAAGTAACGGGAAAGTCTTATGCTGCTAATGTGAAACAGCGGGTTATTCGACCATTGAAGTTGAAGCAAACCTATATTTACCAACAAATTCCGCGGTCAAAGACTGATGCGATTTCATATCTTTATTCTGGTGGTAAAAATTACAGTGCTAGTGCCTATGCTAATCGTAATGTTGTTTCTCAATTGCCTGGTGCTGGGAATCTATTTTCAACGGCTAATGATTATTATAAAATCCAATCAGGTATGCAAAATGGCAAGATTCTGACTAAAAAACAGTTCCATTATCTTGGTCATTTAAGTTCTAAGGTTAATACTTACTCAGGTGGTTTTTATCTGAAAAAGAATCAAACTTTAAAAGTCGCTTATGGCAATTTTGGTGATACCCACTTTGTTAACTGGATGCAACTGACTACTGATAATCAGAATGGAATTGTAATGTTTTTGAATCAAACTTATGGTAGTAAAAATCATATTCGTGCAATCGGGTATAACATTTTAAAGCATATAAAGGCTAATACCTTTATTAAGGGCTAAGAAAAAAGCTTGTTAACTGATATTGAAGTTAACAAGCTTTTTTTAACGATGATTTTTAGGCATTTTGCTGCGCTGGCCAAATAATTCGCCAACTAACTTGAAGAAGCCGTAAGCAATTAGCAAAATACCGATAATAATAATTGCTCTCCGATTAAAGGCACTAGGGTTAACCACTACGATAATTCCTAAAGCAAAAGCAATTAATGCCTCGATCGCTACAATAGTAATCTGAAAAATTCCGGGTAATTTACGAAAGACTAGTTGCCTAATTCGAATGTAGGAATAGATAATTAAGAATAGTCCTAAGAAGTAGTGAGCTAAGAAAATTAGTAGACGGTTATTAGAAATTAACGCGGTTGATAAAGCAAAAACTACTAAATACGAAATAATAAAGAAGTTTTTTTGTCGGTCTTTTAGACTAGATTTTGCCGTTGTTAAAATTTGGTGAACACTGAAACCAATCCCCGTGAAGGCAACTAGGGCGCCAAAAGCGCGCACTGCATATTGGGGTAGAGTTAGACTAATGATTCCTAATACTACCAGCACCCAACCAACAATTGTGTCTGTTGAGAAAAGCGCTTTGGTCAGTTGCTGGCTCTTGATCGTCTGCCAAATGCTGGAAAATAATGAACCAAAGACGAAACGGGTTCGCCGAGATGAATCAGCCAGTGAAAACAAAATTGCACCAAAACCGCCAAAACCATTTTTATCAAGTTCGTTGATCTTAGTTGCGCCGCTAGAGCTTAAAGCAGAGAAGAGGTCATTAGTTAAAGACTCACGTTCTTCTAGGGTGGCGTTACCAATCCATTGATTGATTAGTTGATTATATACTTGAGATTGAGCATTGCGGTGGCGTCTGGTGTCGAAGTTAGAACCGATTATTTGCCAGGAAAAAGCATCGTGTTGGCTTAATCCCTTGCGAGTACTACCAACAATAGTGGCTGGAATATTTTTCGACTCAAACAAGCGACCGATGACGCTAAAGTCTGGCACAAAGCGGCGTAGAGTATTTTGCAAATACTTATTAGGGAGCTGAGCACCAACTTCTTCTGCAATTCCAGGTGAATCAAAGGTATAAATACGTTTGATTCTTTTTCTTAATTTGGGCTCAATATTAATGGCAGCATATTCAGCTAAATTGCCACCTTTTGAGTGACCGCCTAAGTAATAATCTTGATCATCAGCTTTGAGAATAGTTTCGAGCAATTTTACTGCTTGTTGTTGGGCTACAGTGATTTTAAAACTAATTTCAAAATCTTCTTTCCAGCCAATTAGTGAATCGTCAGTCCCACGAAAAGCAATAAAGTTGGTCCCATCAGTTAGTTCAATTTTGATTGCACTAAATTGAGTATGTTCAGTTAACGTACTAATAAAATACGACAGTTTTGCATTTTTAAAGCGGTCTGCATGAGCCATTAATTTAAATAGTTCTTGGTATTGCAAATTATCATAACGAGGATGATCATCTGCAAAATAGAGCTTGGCAGCCTTCTCTAAACTAATTGTCGTTCCGTTACTTTTAACAATACCTGGTAATTCAAGATAAGAAAAAATAGATAAAACAAGTGCATCAATATCATTAAAAGGCGATGTTGAGAAGTCAACGTCACCACGCCATTTTAAATATGTAAGAATATTATTATCTGGATACATGCTTTACCTTCTTTAAATATAACTTTATAATTCCATTTCAATTTTAACGTAACTTATAAAGGATAGTGCAAGAAAAAAGCCCTTTTGAGAAATTTTCAAAAGAACTTAGGATTTGATATAACATCAGTTATTTATTGTGGTATAATAAAACAGGTAGAAGGGGATTCTACTACCTGCACATGGGTCATAATAAGGACTTATAAAAACAATCAAGACCCAAGAAATAGTATATCAATATGATATACTAAACACAATATCTTTGTGGCTTTTTTTAGGAATACTGTTATATTTATTATATAGCAGTATTTTTCGTTTTATAAAAAAGAGGAAAAAGGATGTTAAAAGAAGGAACATATAGTGCCCGTGCACGCGGCATGGCAGGCTTTGTAGGTGTGACATTAACTGTAGCTGATAATAAAATTTCAACTGTAGATTTAGATTTATCTACGGAAACGCCGCAGTATGGTCAAAAAGCAGAAAAAACATTAAAGCAGGAAATTTTGGATAAACAATCTGCTGATATCGACGCTGTTACTGGTGCAACATTTACTTCCAATGGGGTTAAAGAGGCTACAAGCGAAGCCTTAAAACAGGCAAAGTAGGAGATAACTGTGCACGTTACTACATATTTCATCATTGCTGTAATTATTCTAGTAGTATTTTTGTTATTCAGATCAGAGCACAAGTTTGAATTCTTAAAGGCTGCAATTTTATTTGTCATTCAGCTGTGTTGTTCAACAATTAATTTCTTAATTTTCATGGTAATTGCGTATTTGATCATGAGTCAATGGGACCATGTTAATTTGGGAAACTTGTTTTTGCTGTTAGCAGCATTTGTTGTACTTTCAGGTGTTTTTGTTTATTGGGGGATGCGACTGGCTAGCAAAATTTTTAAGTTTTCGACAACTACACTCACTTTGGTAGAATATTATATTCAGTGGTCGTTAATATATGTTACAGTTTATCAAGCGATATTTAGTAACATAAAACATATTACTTCAATTACAAACTTCATCAGAGTAGGTAATTTTTTAGATCCAAATTTGTTTGTAGTTGTGATACTGCCATCATTCATTTCGGTTTGGATTGCGGTAATTCTTTACAAAAAGTCAATTAAGGCAATATAAAAAAGAGGCGTGAGCCTCTTTTTTGTTATTTTCTTTCTAAAATTTCATCCATCTTTTGGAAGAAGAGATCCTTATTGGCTTTAGTAACAAGGGTTACTTCTCTTCCTTTAGGATCCCGTACAAAGCTTCCTGCACTTAACCCATCAGTGATGACTCTTGCTTTAGCCGTTTCGGTTTCAACAACTTCTGGATATAGTGCGCTGATTGTAGTTAGCACATCCCAAAGATAGAGTTCGGCTGATGGTATAGATACGATTAGACTATAGCCTTGTCCTATCAAGTCCATTGCAGGATATTTGCGTAAACTTGCCCAGTGCTGGCGCAACTCATCGTTAAGTGGTAATTCTTCCGTACTTTCTAATCCGACCATCTGAATTGGAATATTTGATTCAAATACGCGTTTAACTGCGTATGGATCCCAAAACGAGTTCCATTCTTGACTACCGTCAGCGTTAACCATAGCAACGTTGCCGTGCCCATCAAGAGAACCACCCATCCAATAAAGTTTTTCAATGTTTTTCTCAATGTCGGGATCGACATCTAAAGCGCGAGCTAGGTCAGTTAACGGACCTGTCATAACTAAAGCGATAGGCTCGTCTGCTTCTTTAATTTTTTCGACCATGTCTAAATGAGCAGGAAGCTTTGCCTGTTGCGTATCAATCTTGCCACTTTCATTGAGCATGGGAAGATAATTAAATGAATAAGTTGCCATCCGCCACTCGTGAGGAAATTGGTTGACTGCACGTGAGTTGGAACGAGCAATAGTCAAATCATCACCACGTAAGTTAAAAAGATCGGTCATTTTGCGACATGCTTCAACACTAGGATCAATGTAGCCGTCTGCATCAATTGCACCAACGCCTAAAAGTTTGATATCTGGTGCTTGTAGTAAGAGCAGATAAGATACTAAATCATCGATATTACCATCATGGTTAAAATAAATTTGTTTCATTGTTTATGCCTTTCTTAATATAGATACTTTTATTCTACCAAGATTTTAGTTGAAATGATCGGGAAGATGATTATTTTTACGATAAGCGTCTCTAGAATTTGGAGACCTCTTTTTGTGCTAAAATAAAAAAATGAATATTGAAACATTAAAAAAAGAATTTAGCGCTCGGGCAAATGAAGAAAAGGCCAATCATCTTGTTGGTTACATGCGAAATCAATTTCTATTCTATGGCCTACAAACACCAGAACGTAGGGCGATTTATCATAATTTTTTGAAAGATGAAAAGAAGAAAAAAGAAGTTGACTGGAAGTTGCTAGACCAGGCATGGGATGAAGAACAACGCGAATTGCAATATTTTGCCTGTGATTATTTATTGGCAATGAAAAAGTATATTGTTTTTGATGATTTAGCTAAAATTGAGCGTTTTGTTAGAACAAAGCAATGGTGGGATACGATTGACTCATTAATCAAAATTTATGGCTATGTTGGCTTAACGGATAATCGAGTAGACGATCTAATGCTCAAGTGGTCGCAAGATCCAGATTTCTGGGTAAGAAGGGTCGCGATTGAGCATCAATTATTGCGTAAAAAGAAAATGAACACCGCGTTATTACAAAAAATTATTGAAAATAATCTTGATAGTCAGGAGTTTTTTATCAATAAGGCAATTGGCTGGGCTTTGCGTGATTACTCTAAGACCAATCCAGATTGGGTGCGTAACTTCATTGAACTGCATCGAGAGCATTTAGCTAAATTGAGTATTAAAGAAGGCAGTAAATATTTATAAAATAAAAAACTGATATTCAATGATTAAAGTCTGAATATCAGTTTTTTGCTATTAATAGTTTAATTAATCTAAGTCTTGACCGTTAGATTCGATAACTTTCTTGTACCAGAAGAATGAGTCCTTACGTGAACGAGCCAATGTACCTTCACCAGCATCGTTTTTATCAACGTAGATAAAGCCGTAGCGCTTATCCATTTGACCAGTACCTGCAGAAACAAGGTCAATACAGCCCCATGGTAAGTAGCCCATTAAGTTAACTCCATCGAGTTCAACTGCCTTTTCCATTTCTGAAATATGGTTTCTTAAGTAGTCAATTCTGTAGTCATCGTGAATTGACCCATCAGTTTCAACTTTATCGTAAGCTCCAAGACCATTTTCAACGATGAATAATGGTTTGTGATAACGGTCTTGCAATTGATTTAATGCAATTCTTAAGCCTTCTGGGTCAATTTCCCAGCCCCAATCGCTACGCTTTAAGGTTGGATTCTTAGCAACAGCTTTAGCCAAATCAGTTAATTCATCAGGTTTAACTTTTTCGCTAGAAACGGTAGTAGTCTGATAGTAGGAGAAGCCAACGTAGTCAACGGTGCCTTCCTTTAGGACAATTTTATCTTCATCAGTTATATCAGGACGATAGCTATTTCGTTCAATGTAGGCTTCAACTGCATTTGGATATTCACCAAAAACATGTACATCTGAGAACCAGTCACGGCGTTGCTCCCATTTATCAGCTAAAAGGACATCATCACTTGATGGAGTGAGCGGACGTACAGGTGAGTAGTTAATCATACAACCGATTTGGAAATCAGGATTAATCTTGTGACCAATCTTAACAGCTAAGGCTGAAGCAACCAATTCATAGTGACCTGCTTGATACATGGCGGCTTCTTTATCTCTGTCAGTCATGCCATCTTTGAACAAAATGCCTGAGTTAGTAGCCATCAAGAAATCATTATTGAATGCAGACTGATTATCAATTTCGTTAAAGGTCATCCAGTACTTAACTTTATTCTTGTAGCGTTTGAAGCAAACTTCTGCAAAACGAACGAAGAAATCGATTACTTTTCGGTTGGTAAAACCACCATAGTTTTTAGCTAAATTAAAAGGCATTTCAAAGTGGGAGAGGGTAATAACGGGTTCAATGCCGTATTCATGACAAGTATCAAATAAATCGTCATAGAACTTTAAACCTTCCTCGTTAGGTTCGGCTTCATCACCATTAGGAAAGATTCTTGTCCAGGCAATTGAAGTTCTAAAAGCCTTGAAGCCCATTTCAGCCATTAATTTAATGTCTTCTTTGTAGTGATGATAAAAATCAATGGCTGAGTGATTAGGATAATTCTTGCCTTCAAGAACACCGTCAGTAATTTCACGTGGTTTAGTAGCTGAACCAACGGTCATTACATCAGCAACAGAAGTACCTTTTCCTCCTTCTTTCCAAGCACCTTCAAGTTGGTGGGCAGCAACTGCACCACCCCATAAAAAGTTTTTAGGCATTTTTGCTGAATACATTAAATTTTTCCTCACTTTCTTGTATGTAATTGGAAACGCTTACGAGAGCCATTTTGCCATAATTGATTTTTTTAATCAAGTAACACTTATTTGCCATTAACTGTTAAATCACCACGGTCATAGCGATTACGTGACTCAGAAATTTCAAAAGGTCGTCCGTCTTCAAGGAATGCCTTTTGCTGAATACATAAAACAGGATCATCATTTTTACATTCAAGATACTTCATATCATATGCATCAGATTTTTCAGCTGTAATAATGCGATCTGCTCGGCCGATCTTAAGCCCAAGATCATTTTGAATATAAGAGTAGATTGACTTGTGCAAAATATCTAGGGTGATACCGGGGATGCGGCTAACTGGCATCACGGTATATTCTAATTTAGCTGGCTTTTTATTTAAAATTCGTTGTCTAATAATATCGTAAACTTCGTCATCTTTTTCTAAACAAAGAGCTTTTCGTTCACTAATACTAGGTTTGCGAATGTTAAAGGCAATCACATTACTGGTTATTGCGAGAGCATTATTGACGTGACGAGTAAAGCCGGTATGCTCATTGACATCAGAATTAAGAAAAATGTCGGGAATAGACTTGCTTGTAATAAAGGTCCCATGTCCCTTGACAGTCCGTATTAATTTTTTATTTTGTAAAATCTTTAAGGCGTGAACGATTGTGACCCGACTAGTTTGATATTTTTGGGCCAGTTCAAATTGTTCAGGTAGTTTTCTTGTATATTTTTTCTCAATAATATCTTTTTCTATATCATTGGCAATGTCTTGATAGCGACTCAAGATTCTGCCTCCTTTCTATTGTAAAGGAATAAATTACATATACATTCTAACAGTATCCATTTATTAATTGAAAGCGTTTGCTAAAAAATAATTTATTTTTTATGTTAAAGCATACGTATGCAAAGGACTTTGCTTAACATGCTGAGGATATGTATTTGAAAATGCTTACAAAGGGTATATAATATTCGCTGTCAGGAGATAAAAGTATATATCTTTTGCTTGAGATGATTATATAAGCATGGTAAGACTAAGACGTGCATGTATAATTTTTTGTTTACAAATCAATGAAAGCGCTTTATAATAATTGGTGTAGATCAATAAAAGCTAATTAAACTATAAAATAAAAATTTCAGGAGGAAATTTATTATGGCTGAACAAACTATCATGTTAAATTGTAGTGCTGGTATGAGTACTTCACTCTTAGTAACTAAGATGCAAGCTGCTGCTAAGGAACAAGGTATTGATGCAGAAATCTTTGCTTGCCCAGCATCAGAAGCTGATGACAAGATGGCACAACAAGAAATCGATTGTGTACTTCTTGGGCCTCAAGTAAGTTACATGAAGGGTGACTTCGAAAACAAGGTTAAAGGTAAGGGTAAAGACGGTAAGGACATTCCTTTAGACGTAATTAATATGCAAGATTACGGCATGATGAATGGTGCTAACGTTTTGGCACAAGCTGAAAAATTGATCAAAGGTGAATAATTAATTAGCTAAAATAGCTAAGGAAAGTGAGACAGATTTTATGGCAGAAGAAAAGAAAACTCCAGAACAAAAAGAACAAGAGACTTTAATGGCTGCTATGGGTTTAATTGCCAATGGTGGTAATGCAAAGAGTTTAGCCTTTGAAGCAATTCGCTTGGCTAAAAAAGGCGATATTGTAGGTGCTCGTGAAAAGTTGAAGGAAAGTGACAAATCACTTCTTGAAGCTCACAATTCACAAACCGGCATGTTAACTAAAGAAGCTCAAGGCGACCACATGCATGTAACTTTGTTGGTAGTTCACTCTCAAGATCACTTGATGAATGCTATCACTTTTAGAGATTTAGCTGGAGAAATGGTTGATCTTTACGAAAAGCTGTATGAATCTGGCTCTCTTAAAAAAGAAGATAAGTAATCGCTGAAAATGAAAATAACTCCTGCGAATGCGGGAGTTATTTTTTTCGATAATTTTTGCCTGATTTGTGCTTAAATATAATTATTAGGCAAGAAATGAGACGAAGAAAGACCATAACTACAACACAATTAGAAGTAGTTATGGTCTTTTTGCTGCTGAGATGGCGATTTTAAGCTGCAATATTAGCTAAAACATTGTCACCCATTCGTCTTAATTCTTTCTTTGCGCCCATCTTTAATTGGAAATTGTAAAACATAGTTTGGAGTTTGCCGTGTTTCTCGCGGTCAAAGCTAAGCATGTCTTCAGAAAAGGTGATTTTTACGCCTTGATCGTTATCCTCAGTGACATATTTAATCACTAATTCCATTCGATCTGTCTTAAAATGAGCCCCATAGACCTTGTTTCTTTCGTAATCGGTTAATTCTACTTGGGCACCATCCACCTCGTATTTAGTACCTTTAGCAAGCGTTACCGGCATGTCATTACCACGAGCTTTTTTAATAGCAGGAATTAATTGTTCTTCAAGGTAATCAAAGAAATCCTTAGCCTTGAAGTTGAATTGTTTAGTAATTGTAATCATACTTTTCCTTCTCTCATCTATATTACTTATGCTTTCATCATATCTTTTTAGAAAAATAGAGTCTAGCACTTTTTAGCTAGGCTCTACTTATAAATAAAAGTTTTAGTCTAAATCCTCACCATTTGAGGTGATAACTTTTTTATACCAGTAGAATGAATCTTTAGGATAACGCTTGAGTGAGCCATTGCCACGGTCATCACGATCAACATAGACAAAACCATAGCGTTTCTTCATCTCACCAGTCCCATTTGAGACAAGATCGATTGCTGACCAGGTAGTGTATCCCATCAAATCGACACCATCAATTGTGACAGCATCCCGCATTGATTTGATCTGGTCTCGTAAGTAATCAATACGATAGTTATCATGAATTGAGCCATCTTTTTCAAGGGTGTCAGCAGAACCTAAACCATTTTCTACTACCCATAGAGGCTTGTGGTAACGATCCCAGAGCTCATTTAGGCCGATTCGCAAAACATCTGGATCAGTTGCCCAGCCCCAAGCATTACTCTCAAGATATGGGTTAACTACACCACCAGCAGAAACATTACCGTTAGCTTTAGCATCGGCTTCATGAGTGGTTAAAACGTTTGAGGTATAGCAAGAAAAACTTAAGAAATCTGCCGGATATTTAGCGATTAATTCATAATCTTCTGGTGTATCATTAAGCTTAATCCCATCACGTTCATATTTCTTAAGACGATAGTTAGGGTAGCGGCCGCCAGTTTGAACATCACTGTAGAAGAGCATCTCTTGCTTGGCTTCCATCACTTTAAGTTGATCAGCAGGATCACAAGTGTAAGGGTAGTAGGCAGAATAAGCTAACATTTGGCCAACACGGTTGTTGGGATCAATTTCATGGGCTAATTTAACTACCTTAGCGCTAGCTACGAATTGATTGTGAGCACCTTGAGCACGATTTTGTTCGCTACCATCGATTAAGCCGCCACCCATATAAGGAGCCATGTCCATGGCGTTGATTTCGTTAAAAGTAAGCCAATATCTAACTTTGCCTTTGTAGTGCTTCATCACGATATCAGAGTAGTGAACGAAAGCATCGATTAAATGGCGATCTTTCCAGCCACCGTAGCGGGTAATTAAAGAAAGAGGTGTCTCATAGTGGGATAAAGTTACCAGTGGTTCAATGCCATACTTAGCACATTCATCAAATACTTTATCGTAAAAGGCTAATCCGTCTTCATTAGGTTGTTCGTCATCACCATTTGGCAAAATTCTGGACCAGTTCATTGATAGCCTGAAAACATCAAAGCCCATGTCGGCCATTAATTTAATATCTTCTTGATAGTGGTGATAAAAGTCCGTTCCTTGGTGGCTAGGGTAGTAGTAACCGTCTAAAATAGTTGGAACAGCACCTTCAGGTAGACTAAATTCCTGCCCCCAAACTAGAGGCGTAGCTCCAGTTTCACCATTAGGCTTTTTCCAAGTTACCTTACGCGGTTCAGTTGCTGAGCCATTAGTTAAAACGTCAACAGCATTTAAACCCTTGCCGCCTTCATCATAACCACCTTCATATTGGTTAGCTGCAGTAGCGCCACCCCAAGTAAATTCTTTTGTAAATGACATATATTACCTCTAAAAACGATTATTATCTAACAATACATAATCACGGGTATCGTAACGATTCTTGCTGACAGAATATTCGACAGGTTGACCATTAGTAAGCCAAATAATCTGTTCTAATTCAAGAATAGGATCATCTTTTTTGGCATTTAAATATTTTTGATCATATTCGTCTGCTTTATTAGCACGAATCTTACGATAAGCGTGTCCAAATTTTAAATTAAGATTCTTATGGATGTAATCATAAATTGATTTATGCAAAATGTTTTCATCAAGATCAGGAATTAATTTAACCGGCATGTAAGTATGCTCAAGGGTAAGTGGTTTATCATTATAAAGTCTTAAACGAACAATATTATAAATCGGTTCTGTTTTTTTGATTTCAAGATTTCTTTGCATTTGTTCATCAGGAAACTCTACAGAGAAATGAATAATTTGACTCTTAATGGCATCTTTACCCATTTGATTTCTTAAACCAATGAATGCGTTAGCTGGAGCATCAACTTTTTCCTTAATTGGAATTTCTCCAGTAACGAAGGTGCCAAGTCCGGATTGTTTATAAACCAGACCCTGTCGTTCAAGACCATCAAATGCTTTTTTGACAGTTAAGCGACTGACATTAAATTCTTGAGCAAATGTCTCTTGATCGGGAAGAGGCTCTTGCTTATTGTAGATGCCTTGTTTAATTCTTTTTCTTAATTCATTTGCTACTTCTAGATATTTTGCCTTTGCCATGTTTTTCCATTCTATTTCTATATTAGATTTATATTTTTATTATATAGCAAAGTCTATACTTTAGTAAAAAAGAGACATTATTTTACTATTTTTATAGCCTAACAACGTCTCTTTTTATGAATTATTTCAAATCTTTAATACCTTGATCAATTGCATCATCACAGTCAATAGGGAGTCGTAAAACCATTTGACCATCAATTTCAATTCCTTTAGGGATTTGGATAACACCAGGGAAGTGATATCCATGATGAGCTTTGGTTTCATCATCTAAGTATACAGATACTTGACCATCGGCTTTGACGCCAATTTTATAATGATGACCGTCACGATCAAATTCATTTACAATTTTTTCTTCATTATTCAATTTTAAATACCTCTTTTATTATTTAGTTTCGTTTGCTTGTTCACGTTTAAGTAAGATATTGTCATACTTCTTAGCAAATGGCCAATAGATCAAAGTAGAAATTACTAGAGTACATGCTTGCCAAATGGCCATCTTCCAACCTCCGATTAGGAATCCGGAAATAACAGCTGGCGTAGTCCAAGGTGCAGCCATACCATTTAATGGTGGAACAATACCAAATCTGATTACGCAGTAAGTAGAGATAGCTACGACAATTGGAGTTAAGAAGAATGGAATTGCAAGGAATGGGTTCATAACGATAGGCATACCGAAGAGGAATGGTTCGTTAATGTTGAAGATACCAGGTACTAATTCCAATTTACCTAATGATTTCATTTGTGCTGATTTAGCAGCAATTAAGATGAAGATAACTAAACCGATAGTAATACCAGAACCGGTTAAGTTAATAAAGTTGTTGTAGAATTCGTTAGTAACAACGTGAGCACCGTTGGCAATAGTTAATTTGCCGGCTCTGTATAATTGAGCGTTGTCAAATGAGTTTGCTTGAAGAAGTGAACCAGCAATGGAACCAACAATCAAACCACCGTGAACACCGAAGAACCAGAAGAATGGCACTAAGAAAGCGATAACAACTGCACCACCAAATGAATCTGATACACCTTGTAATGGTGATTGAATGGTTTTGTATACCCATTGTAAGAAGTCAGTGTGTGCAAAGTTATTAAATGCACCGAAGATAAGCATAGTAACAATTAAGATTACACCAGCTGGAATCATAGCAGTAAATTGGTTAGATACTGCAGGTGGAACTTGCTTAGGAAGCTTAATAGTCCAACCAGCTTTCATCATTGCTGAGTAAGCCCAACCAACAATCAAACCTACGATAATGGCAGCGATCATACCGTCACCACCAAGCCAATTGATGTTGATAACACCAGTTACAGGAGCTTCCAAAAATGTTTGTAAAGCATGAGGTAACTTATCAATATTTTCAGCAACCACCTTGCCGCTCATTTGACCGTTATTGATACCGGAAGTTAAAGCGGCTTTTAATGGGCTGTCGATTGCTAAAGTTTGGAGCATTAAGAAGGAAGCACATGCAGTAAGCCCACCAGCTAATGGTTCATAGCCTTCATTTTTAACATAAATATAAGCAATACCAATTGAGCCCCAAAGTGCCATAACGTTAAAAGTTGTGGTGTAGGCTTGATTGAAAATTGCCCCCCCAACCAGAAGCATTAATTGCATTAGCCACTGCTGGAATAGGGATGTTGGATAAAATTAAGAAAATAGAACCAACAATAATGAATGGCAAAGTATAGATCATACCATTCTGTAAAGCAACAATAGCTTTAGTATTAACAAATTTCATAATGGGTGGCAGAATTTTGCTGTTCACAAAATTACTGAACCCAGATTGTTTTTGATCAGTCATTATAATTCATCTCCATTATCTTTAAGTACCTTTTGAAACCAATAGAATGATTTCTTAGGCACACGTTTTAAATCTTTTAAATCGTGGTTTGATCTGTTGACGTAAACAGCACCGTAGCGTTTTTCCATATCAGCATGAGAACTTGGAATATCAATTAATCCCCAGCCAAGATAACCAAGCACCTTGGCGCCGTCATCAAAAATAGCATCTTTCATTGCTTTGATATGGTCGCGGTGATAAGCAATACGCTCATCATCTTCAATCATATGCTCACCGTCCCAAGTTTCCTTGAGGCCGATACCATTTTCAATAGGGAAAATAGGAATACGGTAGTAGTTGTACATTGTAGTAATTGCATTCCTAAATCCTAGTGGATCAATTGCCCAGCCCCAATCGTTTGTCTTAACATATTTGGACTCAACTCCGCCCTTGTTAAGGTAATGGTTAGGAGCTTCACCATCAGGAATTTTATCGCTAGATAAAACCCAGGATGAATAGTAAGAAAATGCTAGGAAATCAGCTTTAGCTTTCTTCATAATTTCTTTATCTTCATCTGTAATGTCCATTTGAATGCCATGATTTTTGACATATTGCATTACTTCTGGTGAATAGCCGCAGCCGGTGTCAGCATCGTAAATATTAAAGTTTAAAAACTCTTGTACTTGCTTTGCTGCCCAAACGTCTTCAGGTTTACCCGTTGCTGGATAAATTTGTTGGTAAGCAAGCATTCCACCAATTTTTACGTCTGAGTGATTTTCGTGGATGTAATTTGCTAATTGAATATGACACATCATCGTATGGTGGAAGATAGTGTACATATCATCCAAACTTTTATCTCCAGATTCGTAACCTGAAATATTAAAAACTTCATCTTGGAAATATAGATTATGCTCGTTGAAGACAATCCAATATTTCACTCGATCACTGAAATGATCGATCGTTTTTTTACCAAAACGGACAAAGGCGTCAACTACGTGCCGTGACATAAAACCGTTGTACTTTTTGGCTAAATTAAGCGGCATATCAAAGTGGTAAAGACAGATCATTGGTTGAATGCCACGTTTAAGCATTGCATTAACTAATCGATCATAGAAGTCAATACCTTTTTGATTGAAGTCGCCGTCTCCATCAGGACAAACACGAGACCATGAAATTTGAATACGATACATGTTCATGTTCATGTCCTTCAGTAAGTTGAGGTCTTCGTCATATCTATGATATTCATCAATTGCTACATGCCAGTCACTAGTATTGTCAGTAGCAGGTCAGTCATCTAGATCCTCTCTCCTCTGTAAGTGCTTTCATTTTTTTACACAAATAAGTATAGCATAATTCATGCAAAAATAAATATCTTTTTATATAAAAAATATATACTTTTTATAAATACAAAACAAAAAGCCCATCACAGCGGGCTTTTAACGGAATTAAATAATTATCAAAATTTAATGTGCTTGTTCAAAATCTGCAACTGCGCCACGTAAGTTTGCATTACTCTTCAAACTGCAAAGCACAATTTCAGGTTTAATACTTGCTGGATTGACTTGTTTGCGAATATAGTCAATTTCGCGATTCAATAACGGAATTAATTCTGGATTATTAGAAATGCCACCGCCAATTACAATTTTGTCAGGGTCAAAACTTTGCTGAACGTTGTAAATTGCTAAGGCTAGGGAATGAATTAAGGTTTGACGCTCATCGCTGGCTACTGGATCATCTTCGTCTGCTAAAGCGAAGACTGTTTTACCATCAAGTTTTTTACCAGTTCTTTCGTTATAGCGGTTAGCCATTGCCACTGGGGATGCCAGATCACTAACAGATTTTGTACCAATGCTCATGTAACCGAATTCACCACCAAATAGGTGAGCGCCATGCCAGACTTTTTGATTAATAATGATGGCACCACCAATACCTGTACCAATAACAAAGAAAGCCATGCTGTCACTACCTTTGCCAGCACCTTCTGCTAATTCGCCTAACGCAGCGGAGTTGGCATCATTTTCTATAGAAACAGGTAATTCAAAACGCTTTTTTAATTCGTCAACGATTTTAAAGTTATGGATGTATGGAAGGGCAGAAGAACCACCAATAATGCCATTTTTTTGGTCAACTGCACCTGGTGAAGAGATTGCCACACCTTTTATTTTGGTATTTTGTTTAATTTTATTAACTTCTGCAGTCAAAATATCGTAAAAAATATTTAAATCCTTTGGCGTATTAACGGCATGTTTATCCTGTAATTTGCCGTCTTTCCAAGTTGCGAGTTTAATCGTTGTACCACCAATATCAATTGCTGCTAAATTCATTATGTATTCACCTCATAAAAATCTATACTTTTTACCACCATCATAATTATTAATGAAAACGTTGTCAATAAAATCTTGAATGCTAAAATAGGCATGTAAAGTAAAAACGGAGGCATATATGGTTAATTCAATTTTTACAAATCGGAGAGCTGTTAGAAACTTTAGCAGTGAATCTATTTCGGACGATGAGATTAAGAGTCTAATTGCTGCTTTTCAAACGGACTCCTTGTGGAATGCATCAGACAGATGTAATGAGCTTGGTGGTTGTTAAAGATGAAGCATTGCGCGACAAGATTGAGACGAAGACCGATAATGCGTGTTATCATGCCCCAGTATTATTTATAATTAATACTAAAAAAGACAGCATGTTTGGCGAGCGGGATGCATCCTGTGGTGCAGAGAACATTATGCTTGAGGCGACAGACTTAGGTCTTGGCTCAGTTTATGTAATGGGCGGTGCAGCTAGATTAAATGATGACAGCGAATTGCAGAAGGAGCTGGGGATTGATCCTGCCTTTCAGACGAGTGTCATCGTGCCGGTTGGCAAGATTGGAGAAAAACCGGAAGCAACGGATCGTTCAAATCGTTATCAAGTTACAATTTATTAATTAAAAAGAGCTAATGTGAAAATTAGTTCTTTTTTTGTTTAAACAGCGGTTAAAGAGGGAGGTTTTGTGTGATAATAGACATAAGAAATAACAAATGGAGCTATTTATGAATAGAAAAATTTTTGTAAGTATTGCTGCAGTCACTTTAGCTGTGACTTTGACGGGTTGTAGTCAAGTACATTTTGGTAAAGATGCAGTGACGATTGGTGAAGTAAAACAAAATAAGAAAACAGTAAACGTAAAAAAGGCTAAATCTGCCAAGGTACAATCTTCAAGTTCCAAGAAGATTAAGCCTAAAAAAGACTCGAAAAAGAAAATCAAAGAGAATAAGAAAAATAAGACTAAAAAGTCGGCTGTTGTAATTTGGAATACAGCTAAGACAGCCAAGTTAAAGACTGCAGTCAATAACTGGGGTAAAAAGTCCGGTCAGACCTATCAGTTTTATGATGGGAAAAAGAATTTAAAGACCAAAAATGGTGCAACTTATCCTGGAGTGCTAGCAACTAATCGGTTTGTTTTGAATAAAAAGTCAATTAAGATAGGCTACAGTCCAACGGGCAAGGCAAAATATGATTATAATGTGCTGGCAATTGCTAATGATGACTTTAAATCTTGGCACAATACTTACTTATTCTGCCTTAAATCTGATAAGCTGGTTATCTTGCTTGATCAGTCTAGGAATGGCAACCCAATTGTAGTTAAAGTAGTTAAAGATACATCTCTGAATAAAATCTTTAGTCAATTAGTAAAATAAAGATTAAATGAGTAAGCAAAAAAGCATGAGAAAATTAATTCTCATGCTTTTTTTGAAATTGTACTCGGTTAACTCGAAATTAATCGTGATCAACATCGTCTGGGAAGAAGGCAAGACGTTCACCATCGCCAAGTTCTTCTTCGATTTCAAGTAAGCGGTTGTACTTTTCAACACGTTCTGAACGAGCTGGAGCACCGGTCTTAAGTTGACCACCGTTAACAGCAACAGCTAAGTCAGCGATGAAGGTGTCACCAGTTTCACCTGAACGGTGAGAAATCATAGTGTTGTAACCGTTCTTACGTGAAAGACGAATAGTTTCAAGGGTTTCAGTAACAGTACCGATTTGGTTCAACTTGATAAGTGAAGCATTACCAGCACCTTCCTTGATAGCCTTAGTCAAAAGTGCAGGGTTAGTACAAATGAAGTCGTCAAGAACGATTTGGATACGGTCCTTGTGGCTCTTAGTGAACTTAACCATACCGTCAACATCGTTTTCGTCGTATGGGTCTTCCATAGAAATTAATTCTGGGAATTCGTCCAAAAGCTTGTCGTAGTAATCTGCTAATTCTTCATCAGTAAGAACCTTACCTTCAAGGTGGTACTTGTGATCATCCTTGTTGTAGAAGTATGAAGCAGCACAGTCACATGCAATAGCGATATCTTCACCTGGCTTGTAACCAGCCTTGATGATTGATTCGTGAAGAGCCTTCAAAGCTTCTTCTGAGTTCTTCATGTTAGGAGCGAAACCACCTTCGTCACCTAAACCAGTTTCGTAACCCATGTCTTCAAGAACCTTCTTCAAGGTGTGGTATACGTTAACGATCTTTTCGAAACCGTCACGGAATGAAGTCTTAGCAACTGGAGTGATCATGAATTCTTGAATGTCGATACCGTTGTCAGCGTGTTCTCCACCGTTGATAACGTTGTGGAAAGTTTGTGGCATTTCAAGATCAGTACCGCCAAGGTATCTGTACAATGGAAGGTGAGCATCGTTAGCAGCTGCAACTGCAACAGCCATAGATACACCTAAGATAGCGTTGGCACCAAGACGACCCTTGTTTGGAGTACCGTCTAAGTCAATCATGGTCTTGTCAATCTTTGGTTGGTTGTATGGGTCCATACCCTTAAGAGCATCGTTAATTTCAGTGTTAACGTTGTTAACAGCCTTTGAAACACCCTTACCACCAAGACGTGAACCACCGTCACGTAATTCAACAGCTTCGTTTTCACCAGTTGAAGCACCTGATGGAACTTCAGCCTTACCTACGACACCGTTTGAAAGAGTAACGTGAACTTCAACAGTTGGGTTACCACGTGAGTCGAAAATTTCAAGTGCGTGTACATTTTCAATAACTGATTTGAGCATTAATAAACCTCCTCAAAAATTATGGTATGTTTTTCATACCATACGGAACAATTTTTGCTCCGCTTTACATCTCAAATTTTAGCCTAACTTTGTGACGGTGTAAACATATGAAAGCGGTTTACATTTTAAAAATTAGTAAAGCAGTCTAAAAAACTCTATATCAAAGGACTATAATATATGTATTAAAATAAATACAAAAAATAAGGAATCTAAAATGGAAAATATTAAATTAATTGTTGACTCAAGTGCCAATATGAATAATGATCCGGCGCGTAATTTGGAAGTAGTGCCTCTGACAATTTCTTTTGGTGGTAAGGACTACCTTGATAATCAAGATTTGAATATGAAGGAATTTTTGTCCAATATGAACCAAAATAATGTGGCAGGCAAAACAACTTGTCCAAGTATTCAAGCATGGCTTGACGCACTTGAAGGAACAGAAAAAGCGATTATCGTCACAATGACCAGCGGGATGAGTGGCACTTTTTCTTCAGCCCTTCAGGCAAAAGCAATGTATGAGGAAAAACATCCCTTGAGTAAAATTATAGTAGTTGATTCAAGAAGTGCGGGACCTGAGCTAGCAATCATAGTCCATGGTATTGAGAAAATGCTGCAAGGTGAAATGCGCTTTGTAGATCTAGAAGAAGCAATTGCTAAGTTTAGAATGCAGACTCATTTGCTTTTTGTTTTGCAATCACTACATAATTTATCTTTAAACGGTCGTGTTTCACCAGCTGTAGCCAAAATCGCAGGTTTGCTCAAAATCAACTTGATCGGAACAGCAAGTAAAGAAGGAAAACTTGAGCCACTTACTAAGGCTCGTGGAATGAAAAAGGCCATCCGTGAAATTATCAAGTATATGAAGGAAGATAATTATCACGGTGGCGAAGTGATAATCGATCATTGCGAAAATGAAAAAGATGCAGAAATAATTAAAAATAAAATATTGGAGGAATACCCTGAAGCTCAAATTACTATTCGTCCAATGCATGGTTTATGTAGTTTCTATGCTGAAGAAGGCGGCATTATGGTAGGCTTTCATGAATAAAAAATAAGGATCGCGCTCAAGTGCTGAACGTGATCCTTTTTAAATCGCTAAAAATAGTTGCTGCGAAATACTGAAACAAACGATTGCTAAACTAGTAGCACCAAGAACATCAGAAGGATAGTGGGCCTTTAAACTTAAACGAGAGAAAATTACCATTGCCCAAATAGCTACTACGGCAATAACAAATCCGGTTCCAAGATCTTTGGCAAATAGTTGTAGTACGATTAAGCCCATGGTTGTGGCACCTAAAACATGACCGCTGGGAAAGCTATAGCCATCTTCTTTATCGGAATGTAATAATGGTCGCTTGCGCCGAATAAGTTTTTTTAGAATAATACCAGAAATGTCAGCAAATCCTAGAGTTCCTAATACCCAAAGAGCGGTTAGATTTCGTTGTTCGTTTAAAAGTAGGCCTGCTAATAATACATCCCAAACGACCATTAGTTTAGGATCATTAATAAAAGCGATAACCTGCCAGTTGTAGCCATCATGACGTTTGACCAATTGGTGGTGAAGCCAGTGATCAAATAGATTGAAACGACGTGAATTTTTGATATTAAAAATAAGCCAGAGCAAAACTGCCGCAGACAGTAGCAGTACAAAATAATTATTCATTAATAAGAAAATCCCCACTTACTATATAAGTACAATCTATTTTAACCGGAAAAACAAAAATAATGCTAATCTTTAAATAAAATTAACATTATTTTTCAATTATTTAGTTTTGGTGATTAAATGTTGGCTTAGTTAACATATCATACTTGATTAATTCCTTAGCATCGAGGTCTTCTTTGTTTATGTCAACGACATTAATTTGCTGATTAGTATAAGTAGTGTAATAGAAAATCCCTTTGTCAAGGTTGGTACCATCAGAGTAAATAGTGTATTCAAATGAATTAGGACCAACTTGATCAAGTCCTTTTTGTTGTTCAACAGAATGCAAAATATGGAAGTAATTGTCTACGTTTTCTTCCTCACTTTTACCAACAGGAGCGTTGAACTTGTTAAAAGCTACACGAACAAAGCGCGATTCTGAATCCATCCCACCTGGCAAATTGCGTGAACCAAGCCCACGGCTGTAGCCATTCATATTGACCCCTTTTGAAAAGTTGTTCTTAGGCATTGCAGGTGAAACATCAGCATAATTATTTAAATTAAATAATTGACATGAAAACTGAGGATTGTTAGTCAGGCAACCGACAGGATTATCATAAACGTGCATTCCATCTTTATCGGTTTCAACGACAATTGAAACACCTGTCTTATCGGCAATTAACCAATGAAGTGGGGATGCCTGCATCTTGTCAGAGAAATTAAGGTTAACAATGTTGATCTTTTTAAGTAATACCTTAGCATCCGCTACAGTTGCGCATTGACCCAGAATCCAGGGAATAAATTCAAATGAAGCAATGTTGTCTTTATTGGCAACTTCATCATAGTAGGTAGCATTGTCAGGGTAGTTAAGTCCTGCCATGCCTAAACCTTTTTCATTAGCTGCGTCAAAGTAGAGCGGATAATTACCAGCATCAAGTGCAATACCAACCATAGCATAATGATGCTTCATTTCAGGCATCTTGCGGAAGTTGAAAGCATAATTGCGTGGGGTAACTACAACTTGTTGGCCGAAAGTAATCTCAAGATCGAGGTTACGTCCAAAATAGTGATCTTGTGGACTGAAAATAATTGAAGTACACATAATATATAATCTCTTTTCTATATCTTTAAATAATGTGCTATTAGCAAGTATAGCATTTAAATATTAAAAAATGACTAAGATAAAAAAGACCAAGCATTGCACTTGGTCTTTTCCACATATTGACAAAAGGAGTGTACAGGATTTGAACCTGCGCGCCAAGGAAAACTTGGTTCGCCGGATTTCGAGTCCGGTGCATTACCACTCTGCCAACACTCCGTAACAAAAGTATTATAACCTACTTAACTAAATAATGCCAAAATATTTTATTTTTAGTTAATGTGAATTTATTAACAATTTACCTTGTCAAAAATAGAAAATAATAGTATACTTATTACTATCATCATAAAGGGAGTTGTGTTTGTCAAATTAAACAGATCACATATGGAGGGATTTTTGTTGACAAACATAATTAAAACTAAATCATTCTGGTTAGCTACGGCGATGACCTTATTTTGTTCTGTAGCAGGAATTTTCTTGGCTAAATTGCCATACGTAAACTTAATCGGGGCATTGGTAATTGCATTGTTATTAGGGATTGCATTGCAAATAACGCCTCAGAGCGTACAAGCTGAAGCGAAAGCTGGCATGGGTTTTATTTCCAACAAGTTTTTAAGATTAGGGATTATCTTGTTAGGATTTAGACTCAATTTGACTAAGTTGGCTGATGCAGGAGTTAAGACTATACTGGTTGCGGCGCTGGCAGTTAGTGGAACAATTGTGCTTACTTATTGGCTTAGCCGTAAGTTTGGTGCTGAAGATGAGTTAGCTATTTTGTCGGCTTGTGGTTGTGGAGTTTGTGGTGCAGCTGCCGTTATGGGCGTGTCACCACAAATCGAGACAAGCGATGAAGAAAGAAAAAGAGAAAACGAAGTTCTAGCGGTGGCTGTTGTTTGTGTCATGGGAACGGTGTTTACATTACTTGAAATCGTGCTCAAACCGCTTCTTGGCTTAACTGATACACAATATGGAGTAGTAGCGGGTGGATCTTTACACGAAATTGCTCATGCGGTTGCAGCGGGAAGTGCTTTTGGTGAAGTCAGTTTGGATAGCGCTCTAATTATGAAGTTATCTCGTGTATTACTTTTAGCACCGATTGCTTTAATTGTGGGCTATTGGTACCAAAAGCGTTTGGTTACGGAAAGTGAAGCAGAACATACTAGAGCACCGAAGAAATTACCAATTCCTTGGTTCTTGGGTGGATTTATCTTAACTAGTATTATTGGTACATTTTTACCAATGTCTGCGCGGACTTTAGACTTCTTAGTGCAAGCAGCATATGTCTTTTTAGGGATGGCAATGGCTGCATTGGGAATTTCCGTTAACTTCAAGGTAATCTTTAAGCGTGGCGGTTCAGTCTTTGGGGCTGCCGCAGTTAGCTCAACTTGTTTGTTGGTATTCATGATTATTATGAGTAAAATTTTCTTTTAAACTTACTTAAAAATGTGCTTGTTCGGGCACATTTTTTATTACATAAAACATATAATTTGATGAAAGCGATAACAAAATATATAATAGTTATATAAAGTTAAGTTACTAATTGAAAGAGGGCTAATTTATGAAGTATCCTAAAACCAAAGAAATATTAAATCAAGCTGTTGCTGATACTACTCAATTAATGATGGTTGTCCGCCAACAACATTGGTATATGCGTGGACCTGAATTTTTAAAATTGCACCCATATTTAGACAAGGTAATGGATGAACTTGATGAACAACGTGACTTGATCTCTGAAAGATTGATTACCATTGATGGGTCACCATATTCAAGCTTACAGGAAGTGCTTGATCATACTAAGATCGAAGCTCATCCTGGCGAATGGGGAATTTCAACTAGAGAAAGATTTGCGACTATCATTGCTGGTTATCGTTATTTGGAGCACCTTTATGAAGAAGGAATCAAGGTAAGTGACGAGGAAGGCGACTATGGCTCAAATGATATCTTAACGTCATGCCATACAGATATTGAAAAGAGAATCTGGATGATGCAAGCTCAAATCGGCAAGGCCCCTGAGATTGATGAATAAAATATAGATTAAATGAATGCGTCCACATCCTACTTGGGAAGGGGATGCATTTTTGTTATAATCGAAAACTATAGAATAGAAGGGGAATTTTTTTGCAAATAAGAACTGCTACTGTTCAAGATTTAAGCCAAATTTGTGCTTTTTACAAACAAGTTTGTCTTGATCAAAAAACGGATGATTATAGTCCCGACTGGCATTGGGGTGTTTACCCGAGTGAAGAAGGATTAAAGCAGCAAATTAATAATGCGACTGTAATTATAGCTACCGACAATGATAAGGTTATTGAACTTTGTCGATCATGTTAATAAAAATGCAACTAAGGAGCACGATCAAAAATTCTTAAAACAATTGTTAGAAGAGTCTGGAAAAACATTTGATGATTTAGTAGCCTTAACAAATTCGCAAGTAAGTATTTTTTCTGATAGTCCAATTATTATTGCTAATTTCACTAATGGCGCACATTTAGCAGAAATGCTGGCTAATTACATTAAAGAACATGGCGGCGGGTTTTATTTGAACAGTCGGGTTACAAAAATAATAGATGATGGAACCAAAGTATCAGGGTTGCAAGTGAGAAATTCAGCAGGTGAATTTACTATTAGTGCTAAAGCTGTAGTAATTGCCACAGGCGGTGCTTCTTATGAAAAGGATGATCTTCTTAATAAGGTCACACCATCTGTTGCTAAGGTTCATGTCTTTAACGAAGCTAGTCCTGCCAATACTGGTGATGGTTATAGTTTACTGAAGGCTGTTAATGCAGAGTTTTCAAATAATGATGTTTATAAGAATGGAACGATTGATTTTGCCCCACAATTATTTATCACTTGGAATACTGTACCTGATTATTCAAAAACAATGTTAATTGATGAGAATGGCAAACGTTTTTCTAATGAGGCACCATATAATTTCTTGAATTTAACAACGGAAATGTACAAGCATGGAAGTGAAAAGTATAGAAGAAAATCCCCAAGTATATGTACATGCCAATTCAATTGTTGAACTAGCTAATAAATTGAAGATTGATGCAAATAGTCTAAAAGATACTTTTATAAAATATCAAAATGCTACTGAGACAGGTAAGGATGAATTTGGCAAAGACAAAACGCATCTTGAAAAGTTTACTGGCAATGACTTTTATGCAGTATATGCAATGCTAGGGTCATGGGAAACAATTAACATGAAAACGAAAAGTGGAGCAACGAAGCGAGCAATTAAACTGCACCAATTTGGTAGAATATCCAATAGAAGATAGCTGTAGATATGATCAAAGATCATAAACACAACTGCTAAAGTTTTTAATTGATTGCCGTCTAGGCTGAATGCTTTTTTATTCAAAATCATCATCCTTTTTATGTAATTGATAATAATCATTACACTGTATTATGTGTCTATTACAATGCTCTTGGCTAAAAGATTTAATGACTTCACTTATCCTGTGTTTATTTGATAAAAAGAAAAAGTCAATTTTTATTTTTCTTTCGCAGTGATACAAGAAAGCATAAAATTAAGATGTGAATTAAAAGTATTAGAAGGGACATTTTATGCTAAAAAATATTATTTTTGATTTTGGCAACGTCATTATGAATTACAATCCTGATGAAATTTTATATCATTATCAATTAACATCAGAAGAACATGATTTATTGAGAAAAACGATTTTTGAATCAAAAGAATGGTCTGAAATTGATGCAGGAAAAATCGATGAAAAAGAGGCGACTAAGATTTTTATTAGTCGGGTACCTGTTGAGCTGCAGAAGAAGGTTAAGCAAATTATGACAACTTGGCCTGAAAATGTAGATTTCTATGAACCTGTTTTTCGTTTTATGGATCAACTAAGAAAGCAAGGCTATCATATCTACGCCTTGTCTAATACAGGGATGGAATTTGCTAACTTTGTTAAAAATTCTTCGATGGGTGATTATTTTGATGGTTTTGTCTTTTCTGCACAGGAAAAAATGATGAAGCCTGATAAGCAGATTTATCAATGTTTGTTAAAACGATATGATTTAAACCCAGAAGAATGTTTATTTGTTGATGATTTGGGAAATAATACCAAAGCTGCAAGTGAATTAGGGATACAGGCGTTCACGTTTAAAATTGATCGTTTAGACGAATTGAAAAAGAAAATTTTAGGATGAAGGATAGACGACTTAAGTTAAAACTTAAGTTGTCTATTTTTGCATTTCAGCCGCAAATTTTGACCACTTAGTAAATTACGGTTGAAAAATAGTAATATGATAGTAAACTTAAAGAAAAATAAGAATAATAGCTAAAAGGTAAAAATGAGGAGAAAGAAAATGTTTTTTGACAAAAATGAAGACAATGAAGTGAAAATTGTTGATGAAGTTTTAAGTAATGATAGCTTTGACAAGTTAAGCGTTGATTTAGTAGATATTGATTTTACATTGGTTGGTGGTGATCAGTTCGAGGTACATTACCACGGTCCAGAAGATAAGAAGCCGATTGTAACTAATGCGGGTAAAACTCTTGAATTAAAAGAACCTAAGGTTGAACGCAAGAATGGTAAATTCTGGAAAAGAAAGCATGTTGAAATCAGTATTGTGAGTCAAGATGATATTGGTGCATTAAAAGTTACAGTGCCGGTAGAACATAAATTAGTTAACGCTACTTTGAAGTTGACTAGTGGTGACACTGTTGTAAAACAAGTTGAGTTAGAGACATTAACATTTACTGCTCTTAGTGGTGATCTTCATTTGAAGAAAGTAAAAGTAGATGAAGTTGCAATAACTGAAACTTCAGGTGATATTAAATTAAAGAAGGTATTGCTAAATCGTGGTAAGATTAAGCTAGTTAGCGGTGACTTTACCATTAAAGATAGCCAAATTCTTGATGATCTTGATGTGGCAACGACTTCAGGTGATAATTTGGCTGAAAATATTGAAGTGGATCAATGTGATTTGAAGACTGTAGTCGGTGATAATTCAATCTTTGGTGGTAAGGCAACTCATGCACAGGTAGGTAAGGAGATAAATGGCAGTCACTTAGTGATGCACACAGTGTCAGGTGATAATACAGTAAAATAATTAGAATATTAAAAAGAGACCAGCTGTCTTCATAGACAAACCGGTCTCCTTTTAATTAATGCTACTGGTTGTTATTAGCAACTAATCATTTTTGCATCCAACGTTAGAAAAATATGCTTTTCATACTTTTCTTTATTCAGCCATAGGATAACAAGACCGCCCACAGATTAGCTATTTCTGCTTCTTTCTTGCGTTGGGTTCAAAGAACCTACCAAATGTCCTAAACGGATTGCTTACCGTAAACTTTCACTTGATGTGCGTTCTATATATTGTACCTAATAGTATCATTTAATCTTGCCGATTAAGCTACTCGTTCTTTTCTGACCTGTTATAGCATGCTTTTGATCGCATACGTCACAGCAAACAAGCTTGTTGGTCATTACATTGAGGTTCCAATTAAGTTTTCCGCCTTAATTATTAGGTCAAAAACCCTGATGCAAGCTGATTTTCACATCAACTTATTGTGCTTGCCAGCTCAGAAAAAGCCTTACGCTGAAATACATTGACTACCATCGCCTGGCAGAAAGTCTTTTGGACCTATCTCTGATAAGAATATCTCCAAGATTCAGAAAACAGCAGGTATCCTTGCTGTTCGCCTTATCTGACTTACAGGTAATTTACGGAAAGGATTATCAGTCCGTTATACATCCGTATCAGCAGCGTCTTCTATAATATAGAAGAGTATATTATTAGGCAAATAATATTACTTAAAAATATTTAGTTAAATAATTTCATTTTCAAAATTGGATAAGGATTACCTTGATCATCCGTTTCAGAGCGTTTAACTACCTTTAATCCCAGATGTTCATAGAAGCCAACTGCTTGTGGGTTTTGTTCATTGACAGCTAATTCATCAATGTTTAACTCTTGAATACCGTAATTCAATAATTTGCTGCCATATCCCTTGCTGCGTGTTTGCGCATCAATGAAGAGCATTTCAACTTTTTGGTCATTGATTCCCATAAAGCCTTTAATTTGTTCATGATCGATAATGATTAATAAATGCTCCACTTGTTTAAACGCTTGTGGTACATAGTTGCGTATTTGCAAGATTTCATCATTGTTTAAAAATTTATGTGTGGCGCGGACGCTGCTTTCCCAGATGGTTAAAAGTTCTTGCTCAGTTGGTTGATTAAGTTTACTGATTTCTTTAATTTGCATAGTAATTTCCCTCAAATATTTTGGTAATAGTTTAGCATAGATGGAGATTTCTCTGAGGCTATAAACAAAAAACAATGACACTTACCGAATTAAAAACGCCATTGCATCTAATCAAAGAATTTGTTTAAATTAACATATAATACATGAATATCAAGTAACATAAGTGACCTAGAATCATGAGGATAACTCCCAAATAATTTTTTAGGTTGCTTTTTCTTTTGAGGCAAACAAATGGACGAATTATTTGCAAAGGCACCAATTAAGCAAGTTTATTTTAAATTATCGTTACCTGTAGTCTTGGGTATGATCACTACCATGATTTATAATCTGGCAGATACAATGTTTGTTGCCAAAACAGGCGATACTAATCTAGTTGCAGGAATTACGATCGGTGCGCCACTTTTTACATTTTTAATAGCTATTGCCGACATTTTTGGTTTAGGTGGTTCGTCAGTTATTTCTCGCTTATTTGGTGAGAAAAAATACGAGCTCAGCAAAAGAATCAGCAGTTTTTGTCTGTATGGTGGAGCGATTACTGGGCTGCTTTTGACAGTAATCTTGCTAATCTTTGAGCATCCTATTTTAACCGTATTAGGAGCAAAAGCGGCAACTTATAGCGATGCAGCTGATTTTTATCGTGTGCTTTCCATTGGAGCAGTCTTTATTATTCTGAGCCTTATTCCACAGAACTTAATTCGAACAGAGGGATTGGCAGTTGAGGCGATGATTGCCACAATGACAGGAACTATTTTAGCTATCATTTTAGATCCAATTTTTTTATTTGTTTTAAAGTGGGGTGCTACAGGAGTAGGAATTGCCAATATTTTAGGTTATGTTGTAACTGACTTGATTTTAGTAATTATGATTCTGCAAAAAGCAAGATTCATTACTCTAGATCCCAAGTTAATTAAAATTAATGCTGAATCAATCAAGGAAGTAGTAGCAATCGGTATTCCTGGATCAATTACTAATTTTGCTCAAAGCTTTGGCATGGCTTTATTGAATTCGTCACTGGCAATTTATGGTGCTGATAAGGTCGCTGCAATGGGGATTACACAAAAAATATATGGAATTGTGATTTTGGTGATTGTTGGTTTTGCCTTTGGTGCACAACCTTTATTAGGCTACAACTATGGTGCTCAGAATTGGCGGCGGCTTAGAGATATTCTTCGCTTTGATATTTTAGTTCAAGTTGTATATGCGGTAATTGTTGGTGGATTATTAATTGTTTTTGCCCGTCCTGTCACAGCATTATTCATGAATCAGCCGGATATTGTTAGTGCTGGTAGTTACATGTTGTTAGCTACGATTGTTACTACGCCTGTAGTAGGAATCGTATTGGTTTATACAACTGTTTTCCAATCTGTTGGTAATGCTTGGGGTGCCTTTATTATGGCAATCGCTAGACAAGGTGTGATTTATTTTGTGATTCTAGAATTGATGAAGATGACGCTGGGCTATCACGGTATTGTTTGGTCTCAAGCAATTAGTGATATATTGACATGTGTAATTGGTTTCTTTATTTATGAAAAAGCTTTGGATTTAAAAGATAAGATTGAAAGCGCAAAAAATAAAGAGTAAATAAAAATGAGAGAAAAGCTAGTGCAGATATTTCTGATTCAGATGATGCAAGTAACTACAATATAGTTAGAGAATTAGTAGAAGGATAACGTTGAGATGATGAGTGCCTTTTCTGACCTTAGAATTAATTTTTTGCACTATCTGGTCTTGATCATTGATGATGAATAATTTTTTGATCATAATTAGCATAAGAATTGGTTAAATCAAAGCATCATAATGACCGTTTAGCATGTAAATAGACTATCGAAACATTATTTAAATATTCAATAACTGAAAAATAAATCTTTTTATAGAAAAATATATAACTAAACGCGTGGTGCTAGTTAAATCGTTTTAGTTAATAAAAAAGTCCAATTAGACTAGACTCAAGTTGTAAGTAATTTAAATAGAAAAGAGTCTGATCTAATTGAACTATCTCAAGCTTAAGCGTTTTTCTCACCATTTACAAG
>NZ_PCYV01000016.1:0-37656 GCF_002553785.1 Lactobacillus sp. UMNPBX15 | reverse complement strand
AGATCCAGAAGAATTGTAAATAAAAGAACTTAAATAACCGTCTCAGTATAACAGTAACTGGGACGGTTTTTAAGTACACTATTTTATTTGACGCTTACGAATGATTTTTACTTTAAATAGAAAACAGACCTGCATCTAATGCAGGTCTGTTAATATTTTTAAATTACTTAAGCATGTAATTTCTAGTCATTGGTAAGTTCTTACCAGAAGGGCCCTTGGTAAGCAAGTATTGGATGACATCGATGTTGCCTGATTCAAATGAAGCAGCACAAGCATTTAAGTACATGTCCCACATACGAGTGAAACGTTCACCCATTTTATCTTCAACTTGATCGCGAATAGCGTTGAAGTTCTTGTCCCAAATTTCAAGAGTTCTTTGGTAGTGACGACGAAGAGTTTCCATATCAGTAATTTGCAAGCCACTGTCAACGATACCGCCGACGATTTCTTGTAAACCTGGAATGTAACCACCTGGGAAGATGTATTTGTTAATCCAAGCGTTAGTAGCACCGCCTTGTTGACGAGTAATACCGTGGATTAAAGCAATACCATCTTTGTTTAAGTACTTGTAAACATCTTGGAAGTATTTAGGTAAGTTCTCTGAACCAACGTGTTCAAACATACCAACTGAAGTTACATAATCCCACTTTTGATCACCAAGTTCACGGTAGTCTTCAAGTCTAACTTCAGCTACATCTTGCAAGTTTTCATCGTAGATACGCTTTTGTACTAACTTGTATTGTTCTTCACTCAAAGTAACACCGGTAACCTTAAGACCGTATTCCTTAGCAGCGGTGAGCATCAATGTGCCCCAACCACAACCGATATCGAGTAAAGTCTTGCCTTTTTGTGGGTCTAATTTATTTAAAATGTGGTGAACTTTAGCAATTTGTGCTTGTTCAAGATCGTTTTCGTTGCCATTTTCAAAATAAGCACAAGAATAAGTCATAGTAGGATCAAGCCATAACTTGTAGAAGTCGTTACCGATATCGTAGTGACTTTGCACGTCTTCTTCACTTTGCTTTTCTGTATGCTTTTGTTTTGGCAAGAATTTGCGGAACTTTGAAGAACGCATGAAACTGTCGGCACTTTCGTAAGCACCAAAAATTAATTTTTGAATATCCCCATAGATTTCAATCTTTTTATCCATGTATCCTTCACCAAGTGCGAGTGAAGCATTTCTAGTAATATCGCCCATAGGGATCTTTTCGTTAAAGACAATTTCGATTTCAGGAGTACCATTACCGTAGACTTCGCTTTTACCGTCCCAGTAGGTTACTTTAACGGGAAAAGGGAAGGACTTGCTAAGCATCATTTTGTAAAATGTTTTTTCTAACAATTATCTTTCCTCCAATAATTATTAAACCTAATTATTTATTTTAACACTAAAAAATTTATGCAATAAAAAATACTCAGCTAATGATCATAGTTTAAAAATTTAACCATTAACTGAGCATTGATGTTATTTAGCTACATAGTGGAAATTAGGGTCTAGTTCATCATCCAATTTATTCCAAGCATCTTCTAATTGCTTATAAATAATTTGTTCATTTTCGTGAGTTAACTTAGTCTTTTTATCAATCGTAATTGGATTGCCGAAGTTAACTTCCATTGGCTTTCTTTTCAATAAACCTTTAAAAGTTAATGGGCCCTGGTAAACTACTGGAACCATTGGCTTTTGCGACATTTTAGAAATTAAAAGTGCACCACCTTTTAATTCAGCAGAGTGTCTTGTGCCCGATGGAAAAATGATTAATGATAATTCCCCTTTTCTTAATCCTTTTACTGGGATTTTTAATGCAGATGGTCCTGGATTTTTTCGATCGACAGGAAAGGCATGGGCATGATCTAAAATAAAACGTAAAACCGGATTTTTGAATAGTTCGATTTTAGCCATGAACATAAATTCCATTGGACTAGCACCTAAGGCAAACAAGATAGGTTCCCACCAGGTACGGTGAGGTGCAACTAAGATATAGTTACCTTTAGGTAAACGATTCTTGTGATGAATATGTAAGTGTCCATTTAGTACCCATACGATAAAGCGGGCAATCGGACGAATTATTTTATAAAACATCTTTTTGTTCCTCCAATTGTTGTAATATTATAAAAATAGATAGACAAGAAAGGCAAATATTTTTATGGTTGAGCTTAAAGATAATGAACGAATCGATTATATGTACAGTGATAATTTGCGAATTATCCAAGATAAAACAGCCTTTAGTTTTTCAATGGATACCTTATTATTAGCATATTGGGCTAAAGGATTAATTCGCGATAAGGATAAAGTAGCAGATTTATGTGCGGGTAACTGTGCCGCAACTATTTATATGGCATATTTTAACCGAGCACATTATGATGCAATTGAAATTCAAGATGAAATTTATTCTCAAGCTGTGCGTTCGATTGAATTAAACGATATGGAGAATCGAATTTCAGTTTATCAAGATAATGTGTTAAATGTTCCGCATTTTTTGCGTAAAGATAGTTATGATGTGGTGACGGTAAATCCACCGTATTTTAAAGCGCCAGAAGGTCATGAAGTTAATCTAGATCGCAAAAAAGCCATCGCTCGCCATGAACTTTTGATTAATTTAGAGCAAATAATTGAAGTGGCTAGTGGCTTGCTTAAGATGAAGGGCAAGATGTTCATGGTACATCGACCAGAGCGACTAGGTGAGATTGCTTACTACTGTATAAAGCATGATTTGAGTATTAAAATGGTGCAGCCTTTTGTGCCACATTGCGGTGAAGATGCTAATTTAATTATTGTAGAAGCCGTCAAGCATACTGGAACTGATGGAACTGTTTTGAAAGATGCTGTTGAAGTTCATGAATCAAATGGCGACTTCACTCCATTAGTACAGCGAATCTCACGAGAAACTGCAGATGACAAAGCTAAACATGAAGCACAAGGCAAATACTATTTTTATGTATTATTGTGCAATGATGGCAGTTTTTATGGTGGCTTTACCAATGACTTAGAGCATCGCTTAAAAATGCATAATTCTGGGAAGGGTGCTAAGTATACCAAAACGCGGCGGCCTGTACGAATGATTTATCATGAACAGTTTGACGATAAACGCTTAGCTTTGAAACGAGAATACTGGTTTAAGCATCATTCACGAGCTTGGAAAGAGAAATTTTTGCACGAGCATAATATTAAGTTTTAGCCTTGCAAGTCTGAATTTTTTCTTGTAAAATATTCGAGTATGCTGTGTCAGCATATAAATTTTAAAACACATCAAGAGCGATCATCATTGTGGTGCCCTGGGTAGTGGTTAGATGATGAAATGAACGCTTGAGAGGATATAAAACCATAGGAGGAATTTAATATGGCAGACGTTGTTACAATGAAGCAATTGCTTGAAGCAGGTGTCCACTTTGGTCACCAAACTAGAAGATGGAACCCAAAGATGGCTCCTTACATTTTCACTCAAAGAAATGGTATCTACATCATTGACTTGCAAAAGACTATCAAGATGTTAGATGATGCTTACAACTTCATGAAGGCTGTTGCCCAAGACGGTGGCGTTTTCTTATTTGTAGGTACTAAGAAGCAAGCTCAAGATTCAATTGCTGAAGAAGCAACTCGTGCAGGTCAATACTACGTAAACCAACGTTGGTTGGGTGGTACTTTGACTAACTGGTCAACTATGCAAAGCCGTATTAAGAGATTAAAGCAATTAAAGCAAATGTCAGAAGATGGTACTTTTGATGTTCTTCCAAAGAAGGAAGTTGCTCTCTTAACTAAGGAAATGGACAAGCTTGAAAAATTCTTTGGTGGTATTGAAGATATGCCAAGAATTCCAGATGTATTGTTCGTAGTAGACCCTAAGAAAGAAAAGATTGCTGTTCACGAAGCTAACATTTTGGGTATCCCAGTTGTAGCTATGGTTGATACCAACACTGATCCAGACCCAATCGACGTAGTTATTCCATCAAACGATGACGCTATTCGTGCTATTCGTTTGATTGCTGGTGCTATGGCTGATGCTGTTGTTGAAGGTCAACAAGGTCAAGATGATGAATCAGTTGAAGTTGACTTCAAGGAAAATGCAGACGGTTCAGAAGAAATCGTTAGCGCTGAAGAAAACCCAGAAGACTAGATTTTACTATTAGTTCCGTAGGAGGATCTATTAATGGCACAAATTACTGCAAAATTAGTTAAAGAATTACGTGAACGTACTGGTGCTGGCGTTATGGACGCTAAGAAGGCATTAGTAGAAGTTGACGGTGACATGGATAAGGCTGTTCAATACCTTCGTGATAAAGGTATGGCTAAGGCAGCTAAGAAGGCTGACCGTGTTGCAGCTGAAGGTTTAACTGGCGTTTACGTTAATGGTAATGTGGCAGCTATTACTGAAGTTAACTCAGAAACTGACTTTGTTTCTCAAAACGACAAGTTTGTTAACTTGGTAAATGAAGCTACTAAGACTATTGCTGAAGGTAAGCCAGCTGATATGGAAGCAGCTAAGGAATTGAAGATGACTGATGGTACTACTTTAGACCAATCATTCGTTAACGCAACTGCTACAATTGGTGAAAAGATTGTTTTACGTCGTTTTGCTTTAGAAGAAAAGAATGACGACCAAGAATTCGGTGCTTACCAACACAATGGTGGCCAAATTGGTGTTATCACTGTTTTAGAAGGTGCAGATGCTGCAACTGCTAAGCACTTGGCTATGCACATCGCTGCTATGAGCCCTAAGGTTATTTCACCAGACGAATTAGATGATCAATTTATCACTGATCAATTAGCTGTGATGAACCACAAGATTGACCAAGACAATGAAAGTCGTGCATTGGTACATAAGAAACCATTACCTCACCTTGTTTACGGTTCAGCTAAGCAATTAACTGATGATGTTTTGGCTAAGGCTAAGGAAGACATCAAGGCTGAACTTAAAGAAGAAGGTAAGCCAGAAAAGATTTGGGACAGAATTATTCCTGGTAAGATGCAACGCTTTATTGATGATAATACTCAAGTTGATAAGCAATTTGCAGTGTTATCACAAGACTACATTATGGACGATAGCAAGACTGTTGGCGAATTTTTGAAGGAAAAAGGTGCTAAGTTAGTTGCTTTCCAACGTTACGAAGTTGGCGAAGGTATCGAAAAGAAGCAAGAAGACTTCGCTGCTGAAGTTCGTGAACAAATGAAGTAGTCATTATTACATAATTATCATAGAAAGGAGGAGTACAGCGTGTGCTCCTCCTTTTTTTGTAAAAATTTTGTAGTGTTTTAAGTGTTAAAAGACATTGCGGCATTAGATATGGTAGAATAATTAAAGCTATTAGAGGAGGTCATTATGAGTCAAGTTAAATATAAACGTGTCATTTTAAAAATATCAGGTGAAGCTTTAGCAGGTGACAAGGGTACGGGGATTAATCCTACTGTAATTGGTCACTTAGCTAAAGAAATCAAATCAGTTCATGATTTAGGTGTTGAAATTGGTATCGTCTGTGGTGGCGGTAACATGTGGCGTGGTGAAACTGGCGCTAAGTTGGGTATGGAACGTGCTCAAGCAGATTACATGGGTATGTTAGCAACTATCATGAATGGTTTAGCTTTGCAAGATGGTCTTGAAAAAATAGGTGTTCCTACTAGAATGCAAACTTCAATTGAAATGAGACAGATTGCGGAGCCTTACATTAGAAGAAGAGCTTTGCGTCACCTTGAAAAGGGTCGTGTAGTCATTTTTGGTGGTGGTACTGGTAATCCATACTTCTCAACTGATACTACTGCAGCCCTTCGTGCAGCTGAAATTGGTGCTGATGTAATTTTGATGGCTAAAAACGGTGTTGACGGTGTTTACTCAGCTGATCCAAAGACTGATCCTTCAGCAACTAAGTTCTCAGAATTAACTCAACTTGATTTAATTTCAAAGGACTTGAAGGTCATGGATAGAACTGCAAGTTCACTTTCAATGGATACTGAAATTCCATTAATTGTCTTTAACGTTAATACTCCAGGCAATATCAAGAAGGTTGTATTGGGTGAAAATATTGGTACTGTTATTAGAGGTGATAAATAATGAATAACGAAACTATTGAAAAAGCAAAAACTAAAATGACGGATTCTATTAAGGTTTATCAAAAGAGATTAGCTTCTATCCGTGCAGGTGTTGCTAACGCTGCTCTTCTTGATAATGTCCAAGTAGAATACTATGGGGCACCAACTCCATTGACTCAAATGTCTAGTATTACCATTCCTGAACCACGTGTATTGCTTATTACTCCATATGATCAAAATTCATTAGATGATATTGAACATGCATTGTTGGCTTCAAACTTAGGATTAACTCCGGCAAATGATGGTAAGGTAATTAGATTAGTAATCCCTCAACTCACTGGTGAAAGAAGAGAAGAAATTGCCAAAGAAGTTGGAAAATTTGCGGAAGAAGCTAAAATTGCTGTGAGAAATGTTCGCCGTGATGCCATGAATACTTTGAAAAAAGATGAAAAGAATGGTGATATTACTGAAGACGAACAACGTAACTTAGAAAAGCAAGTACAAAAAGTAACTGATGATGCTGCTAAGCAGATTGACCAACTTGCTGATGAAAAGCGTAAGGAAATTACTCAAGGTTAAAGATGAGTAATAAGGATAATGAATTAAATCATTTAGCCATTATTATGGATGGTAATGGACGTTGGGCAAAAAAGAGGCATAGACCTCGTTTTGTTGGCCATCGAGAGGGAATGGATAATGTTGAGCGGATTACTTTAGCTGCTGATAAATTAGGAATTAAAGTTTTGACACTTTATGCTTTTTCTACTGAGAATTGGGCTCGTCCTAAAGAAGAAGTAGCTTACTTAATGAACCTCCCTGTTCGCTTTTTTGATAAATACATGCCAACATTGATGGAAAATAATGTTAAGGTAAATATCATGGGCTATTTGGATGAATTGCCTGAAAAGACTTATCGCATTGTTCAACGTGCAATGTCAGAGACGGCCAATAATACAGGCTTAATTCTGAATTTTGCTTTTAACTACGGGTCAAGAAGAGAAATTACGTCTGCTATGCAGGAGCTCGGTGGAATGATTGAAGCTGGTTCACTGAAAAGCGAAGAAATTACTGAAAAAATGATTTCAGACCATTTGATGACTAAAAACTTTGGTCCATATCAAGATCCGGATTTATTAATTAGAACGTCCGGTGAACAGCGAATTTCTAATTTCTTGTTATGGCAATTAGCATATTCAGAACTTGCCTTTAGCGAAAAAAATTGGCCAGATTTTGATGAAAATGATTTAAAAAAATTTGTAGAAGATTATAAGCACCGTAACCGGCGCTTTGGTAAAGTAGACGAATCGGATAGTTAAATATGAAACAACGTACAATTACGGCAATTATTGCCTTATGTCTTTTTATTCCAATTGTGCTCGCAGGTGGCCTTTGGATGGATTGGCTGACTGTATTATTCGCAGCAGTTGGCATTAGCGAAATCTTTTTAATGAAGAAACAAATCTTAGTTTCTTTTAATTTCTTGTTAGCCTTACTTGCAACTTTAACCTGGACAGTTCCAGACTCATTCTTTAAAGTATTTCCTTCAAATATCACTAAATTAGGTGTGTTTTATGGAATTATTATGTTGTTCTTGACTTGGACTGTTCTTTCAAAGAATAAAACCACTTTTGATGATGTAGGTGTATATATTTTGGCTGCACTTTACATTGGAATAGGTTTTCACTATATGGCAGCCATTAGAGCATACCCACAAAACGGTTTAGCATTGCTGGGTTATGTTTTTGTTGTTGTTTGGTCCACTGATATCGGTGCCTACATGATTGGACGTAAGATTGGAAAACATAAATTGTGGCCAGTTATTAGTCCTAATAAAACATGGGAGGGCTCGATCGGTGCAGTTATTTGTGCCTTAATTTGTAGTGCCATCTACATGGCGATTCTTGGCAGCTTTGGTATTAACTTTGGTGTATCTGAATTAACGATGATTATTCTGGCCTTTTTCTTATCAATTGTTGGTCAAATGGGTGATTTAGTTGAATCAGCTTACAAGCGTTTCTATGGTGTGAAAGATTCCGGAAAGATTTTGCCGGGTCATGGTGGTATCCTGGATCGCTTTGATAGTATGCTGTTTGTATTGCCAGTAGTGGCTACAATTTTAGGTATTGTTCATTAGGAGAATTTTTTATTGAAGGGTATACTAATCTTTATCGTCGTCTTTGGTATATTGGTATTTGTCCATGAATTTGGGCATTTTATCGTAGCCAAAAAGTCAGGTATTTTGGTTAGAGAATTCTCAATTGGAATGGGTCCAAAGCTTTTTCAAATTAGACGTAACCCCACCACTTATACCATTCGTTGGTTACCACTTGGTGGGTATGTTCGTTTAGCAGGCGCTGACGATGAAAGCAAGCTGGATCCTGGTATGACGGTTGTTTTACAATTGAATGAACAAAATGAAGTAGTGAGAATTGATGCTTCAGAAAGCGAAATACCAATTGAAGGAATTCCCGTTCAAGTAACAGAGGCTGATCTAGTAGACGATTTAATAATTAAGGGTTACGAAAATGGCGATGAAAATGATCCAGTAACTTATCACGTAGCTCATGATGCAACTATTATTGAAAAAAACGGAACTGAATTAATTATTGCGCCTCGAGATACACAATTTAATCAAGCTAATGTTTGGCAAAAGTTGGCAACTAATTTTGCTGGACCTTTTATGAACATTCTTCTTGGGTTTGTAGTATTTTTAATCTGGACATTTACAGTTCCAGGTCCAGCAACAACTACAGTTGGATCAACTCAGGCTAATTCACCAGCGCGTGATGCAAAAATTGTGACTGGTGATCAGATTGTGGCAATTAATGGACAAAAGATTAATAATTTTGATCAAGTGTCACAGCAGATTAATCAAAGTAAAGGCAAGGCCTTACACTTTGAATTAAAGAAAAATGGTCAAATTAGGAAAGTTACAGTTAAGCCAAAAGCTCATAAAATTCAAAAACAAACAGTTTATCAAATTGGTATTGTAGCTAAGAGCAATGAGAATGCAGTTGTTAAATTAAAACGTGGCTGGGATACAGCTGTTTCAACTACCGGTCTGATTTTCAGAGCCGTAGGTAACTTATTTAGCCACTTTAGTTTGAATAAATTATCAGGTCCAGTTGGAATTTATTCTCAAACTTCACAAGTTTCACAAATGGGCTTTACTTATGTATTAGCCTTTTTAGGAATGATTTCGATTAATTTGGGAATTGTCAATTTAATTCCAATTCCTGGGCTTGATGGTGGTAAACTTTTATTGAACTTAATTGAATTAGTTCGCGGTAAACCGATTTCTGAAGAACATGAGGCAATTGTTGAATTAATTGGTTTCGGCTTATTATTAGTTTTAATTATTGCAGTTACAGGTAACGATATCTATCGCTATTTTATTAAATAATTATATTTTTTACTTTAGGAGATAAGAATGCGTCAATCAAAATTTTTTATGCCAACTTTGAAGGAAGCACCATCAGATGCAGTGGCTGAAAGTCATAAGCTGATGATTAGAGGTGGGTATATTCGCCAAGTCACAGCTGGAGTTTATGCTTATCTTCCATTAGGCTACCGTGTTTTACGCAAGGCTGAGGGAATCATTGAACAAGAAATGGATAAAATTAATGTTCCAGAAATGATTATGCCTCATTTACTTCCTGCAACTTTGTGGCAAGAAAGTGGCCGTTACAAGAAATATGGTGCAGAAATGTTCAAGTTAAAAGATCGTCATGGACGTGAAAGCTTGCTTGGACCTACACATGAAGAAACTTTTACCGAAATTATTGCTAAGAACTTAAAGAGTTACAAACAAATGCCACTTGCTTTGTATCAAATTCAGACTAAGTTTCGTGATGAGAATAGACCTCGTTTTGGCCTTCTTCGTGGGCGTGAATTTGTAATGCTTGATGGTTACAGTTTTGCTGCAACTCGTGATCAATTGGATGAACAATTTGATGATCAAAAAAATGCATATAAGCGTATCTTTAAACGTGCCGGTGTTACTGTTCACCCTGTAATTGCTGACTCAGGTACAATGGGAGGTAAAAACTCTACTGAATTTCAAGCCCCTGCTGCTATCGGTGAGGATACAATTGCTACTAATGAAAAAGGAACATATGCTGCCAACCTTGAAATGGCTAAGAGTATTGATACTTTCAAGCAAGAACCAGAAGATGCTAAGCAATTAACTAAGGTAGCTACGCCAGGCTGCGATACAATTGAAAAATTAGCTAAATTCCTCGATGTACCAGCTACTAGAATTGTTAAAAGTATTTTATACATTGCTGATGACCAAAAAGTTTTAGTATTAATCCGTGGTGACAAGCAAATCAATGAGGTTAAGTTGGGTCATATCCTTGACGCTGATGAGGTTCATGAAGCAAATACTGCTGATTTAAAGGAAATCACTGGTAGTGAAAAGGGTGGCGTTGGTCCTGTTAATGCAGATTGGGCTGATAAGATTATTGCAGATGAAACTGTTAAGAATCTTTACAACGTTGTAGTTGGTGCAGGTGAAACCGATTATCAATTTGAAAATGCTAACTTAGACCGTGATTTCAAGGTGGATGAATTTGCTGATATTCGGACTGCTAACGAAGGTGAACCAGATCCTGTTGATCATTTACCGCTTAAGTTCACTACTTCAATTGAAGTTGGTCACATTTTCAAGTTGGGTACTTATTACACTAAGACCATGGGTGCAGATTTCTTAGATCAAAATGGTAAAGCAAAGCCTGTCATCATGGGTTCATACGGTATTGGCGTTACTAGAATGTTATCAGCAGCTGTTGAACAACACTTAACTGAACGTGGTGTTGCATGGCCAAAGGAAATCGCTCCATTTGCAATACATATTGTTCAAATGAAGATGAATAAAGAAGATCAAACTGAATTAGCTGAAAAACTTGAAAAGAAATTCAGTGAAAAGTATGATGTTTTATACGATGATCGTAAAGAGCGTGCTGGTGTTAAGTTTGCTGATGCAGATTTAGTCGGTGCACCAATTAGAATTACGATTGGTAAGAAGGCTGCTGATGGCATTGTTGAAGTTAAGCGACCAACTGATGACAAAGCAACCGAAATGTCAATTGATGAATTAGATAAGTTTGTAAATCAAGAGTTAGGATAATTTTTGTGGCAAATAAAAACGATCTTTTCTTAAAATTGCTCAAACAGGTTCAATTTCCTGATAGTTTTGAAGACAATGCGCTTCTACAAAAAGGGAAAATTGAAAACGTGGATGTTTACGCTAAAGAACACAGGTGGGATATCCACGTTTTTTTTGATACTCCCTTGATGTATGACACCTATGTAGCATTAAGAAAAGCTGTAGAAGAAACTTTTTCTTCTTTTGTAAATGTAAGATTTTATGTTGGAACAGCTGATGGTTCTGATCAATATTTACCAGATTATTGGCATTATGTAGTTCAAAATTCAAATATTTTGCAACCTGTGGCTCGTGAATTTTTGGCTGGCCAAAAACCTAAAAAAGTTGATGGCCGCTGGGTTATTCCAGTTGATAATAATGTGATTGATGGTTTAATTGAGCAGAAGGCTTTAGATGATTTAGCTGAAGAGATGCGTGATTATGGCTTCTTTAATTTGAAATTTATAACTCAGCTGGATCAGACAAGTTCTAAAAACAATTTAGAAAGTTTGCAGGAGTTGCAACAAGAGCATGAAAAAAGCATGCAGGAAGTCTTTGAGAAGACGCCAGACAAACCTAAACCGCAACAACCTAAACAGTATCCAACTAGACGTACTAATTATGGTAAACGTAAATTAGATGAAAATGCTCCAATTACACAAATTAAAGAGCTGGAAGATGGCGTACGTAATGTAGTAATTGAGGGAAATATTTTTAATGTTGAAACTCGTGAGCTTAAATCTGGCGCAATCATTTTTTCTGGCGAAATTACGGATTATAGTGATTCAATTGCATTTAAGAAATTTGTTTCTAATAAAGATGAAATTGAAGAGCTATCTGCAATTAAACCAGGAACTTGGGCTAAAATGCAGGGGTCAGTTGCTGATGATCAATATATACATGATGTAGTTTTTAATATTAGTAGCTTAGAGACTGTCGAGCATGTTGGGCGAACTGAAAAATACGAAGGTGAGCCTAAACGAGTTGAACTACATGTTCATACTAATATGAGTCAGGTTGACGCAACTAATACTCCGACGGACTTTATTAAAACTGCTAAGAAGTTTGGACAAAAGGCAATTGCGATTACCGATCATGGTGATGTTCAATCATTCCCTGAAGCATATAGCAGTGGTAAAGCACTGGACATGAAAATATTGTATGGTGTAGAAGCTAATATGATTGATGATCATGCTTTACTAGTTTTGAATCCTGCACCGATGACCTATGAAGACCGCGAGTTTGTAATTTTTGACGTTGAAACTACGGGGTTGTCATCTGTTTACGACACAATTATCGAGATTGGTGCGGTTAAGATGAAGAATGGAGAAGTGCTTGAACGCTTTGATAAGTTCATTAATCCGCACCATCCTTTAAGTGAGCAAACTATTAATTTGACTTCAATTACAGATGAAATGGTTGGCGCAGCCGATGATGAAGCAGTTGTCATTAAGCAATTCCAAGACTTTTATGGCGATCGACCACTGTGTGGACATAACGTTCAATTTGATGTTGGGTTTGTTAATGCAGCATTAAGACGTGCAGGGCTAAAAGAAATTACTCAGCCAGTAGTTGATACACTTGAAGTATCGCGTTTACTACATCCAGAGCAGAGTCGTCATACTTTAGATTCATTAGCTAAGAAGTATAATGTTTCTTTGGAACACCATCACCGGGCAAATCAGGATGCTGAAGCAACTGGCTATTTAATGTTTAAATTGTTAGATGCTTTTAATAAAAAGTATCATGAAAATAATTTGAATAATTTGAATGGCTATGCAGCACATGGTGAAGTTTATAAACGAGCCCGTCCTTCCCATATGACAGTTTTGGCAAAGGATCAAGCTGGATTAAAGAATCTTTACAAATTAGTATCAATTGCCAGCACGAAGGACTTTTTCCGTATTCCTCGTACGCCGAAGTCAGATTTGGCTCGTTTGCATGATGGTTTACTTTATGGTTCTGGTTGTTGGCAAGGCGATGTCTTTATCGCAATGATGCAAAAAGGTTACGACGAAGCAAGAGAAAAAGCTAAATTTTATGATTATCTTGAAGTTCAACCTCCAGCAACCTGTTCGCAATTAATTGCTGATGGTTTGATTAAGGATGAAGATCAATTACATGAAATTATTGAAAATATTATTAAATTAGGGAAGGAATTAAATAAGCCTGTAGTTGCAACTAGCGATGCCCACTACGTTGACCAAAAGGACGCTATTTATCGTAAAATCTTGATTGCGGCTCAGAGATCAAACCCTAGTCGAAATAAGCCGCAGCCAGATTTGCATTTCTATTCAACACAGGAAATGCTAGATGCATTTTCATTCTTAGGCGAAGATGTGGCTAAGGAAATTGTTATTGACAATACCAATAAAATTGCTGATGAATTGTCAGAAATTCAGCCAATTAAAGATGGGTTATACCCACCACATATTGAACATGCCGATGAAGAAATGAAGAAGTTGACCTATGATAAGGCTTATGAATTATATGGTAAGCCATTACCGAAGATTGTTAAGGATCGAATAGATTTGGAATTAAATTCCATTATTTCGAATGGTTATGCGGTTATTTACTTGATTTCTCAGCGTTTAGTAGCTAAGTCAAATAAAGATGGCTATTTGGTAGGTTCTCGTGGTTCTGTTGGCTCTAGTCTAGTAGCAACGATGTCAGGAATTACTGAAGTTAATCCGTTAGCTCCACACTATCGTTGTCCTAACTGTAAGTATTCACAATTCTTTGAAAATGGGGAATATGGTTCTGGTTTTGACTTGCCTGATAAAGATTGTCCAAAATGTGGAACTCCATTAGTTAAAGATGGACAAGATATCCCATTTGCGACTTTCTTAGGATTTCACGGCGATAAGGTTCCTGATATCGATTTGAACTTCTCAGGTGACTATCAACCAGTAGCCCATAATTTTATTCGAGTAATGTTTGGACCAGATAATTCATATCGTGCTGGAACGATTGCGACTGTTGCGGATAAGACTGCTTACGGTTATGCTAAACACTACGATGAAGAGCATGATTTAAAGCTAAGAAATGCGGAATTAGACCGTTTGGCCGCTGGTGTCCGTGGTGTCAAAAGAACTACTGGTCAACACCCTGCAGGAATTGTTGTAGTGCCCGATGATATGGACATTTACGATTTTACGCCGGTATCGTATCCAGCCGATGATGTAAATGCCGCTTGGTTGATTACTCACTATGACTTCCACTCTATTCATGATAATATTTTGAAGTTTGATATTCTGGGACATGATGATCCAACTATGATTCGTCACTTGCAGGATTTGTCTGGGATTGATCCATTGACTATTCCACCCGATGACCCTGGAGTCATGTCATTATTTTCTAGTCCTGATATTTTAGGTGTTACTCCAGAGCAGATTCAATCAGAAACTGGAACTTTGGGTGTTCCAGAATTTGGTACCCGTTTTGTTAGAGGAATGCTTGAGGAGACTAAGCCAACGACATTTTCTGAATTATTACAGATTTCAGGTTTGTCCCATGGGACTGATGTATGGCTAGGAAATGCTGAGGACTTAATCAATCAAGGAATTTGCAAACTGAAAAATGTAATTGGTTGTCGTGACAACATCATGATGGACTTAATTCACTGGGGCGTTAAGCCAGAAGTTGCCTTTTCAACAATGGAATCCGTTCGTCATGGTCGTGGTATCAGCGATGAAAATATGGCTATTTTAAAGAAAAATAAGAATATTCCAGATTGGTATATTCCTTCTTGTCTGAAGATCAAGTACATGTTCCCTAAGGCTCACGCTACGGCTTACATTTTAATGGCTCTACGAATTGCTTGGTTTAAAGTATATTATCCTGAAATCTATTACACAGCTTACTTTTCAGTTCGTGCCGATCTATTTGATTTGGTTGCAATGAGTCATGGTAAGAATACTGTTAAGGCTGCAATGAAGGAAATTCAGGATAAAGGAAACGATGCATCAGCTAAGGATAAGAGTTTGATGACCGTGCTAGAAATAGCTAATGAATGTCTAGAACGAGGGATTAAGATCAAAATGGTTGATATTGATCAATCTGAAGCAACTGACTTTAAGATCTTAGATAAGCATACAATTTTAGCACCGTTCAATGCTGTTCCTGGTTTAGGGGATAATGCAGCTAAGCAGATTGTAGCTGCTCGTGCAGAAAAGAAGTTTTTGTCTAAAGAAGATTTAGCTAAGCGCGGTAAAGTATCACAAACAATTATGAATTATTTCGAAGAAAATGGTGTCTTGGAAGGGATGCCAGATGAAAATCAATTATCACTTTTCTGATAGTTAAATTTTACAAGATCAGGTAAAACATGGTATACTACGTATGAAGTTCGAATAGGTAAATTCGAGTGAGCAGTGATGCTCACTCTTTTTATTACGGAGGAAAATTTTTGTCTAAAGTTATAGATTCTGTTCGTCCAGTTGTCGAAACAATTATTGATGAACATGGTGACATGTTGGTTGATATGGAATACGTTAAAGAAAAAGGGCAAAATTATTTACGCATTTATGTTGATCGCCAACCAAACGGTATTGACATTGATGAGATTGCAGCTTTAAGTGAACTTGTTTCCGAAAAGCTGGATGCTCTTGATCCCGATCCGCTTCCAGATCCCTATGTTTTGGAATTATCATCTCCAGGGGCAGAACGACCAATCAAAACAAAAGCTGATTGGGAAAAAGCTCTGAATGATTATATTCATGTCGGTCTTTATCAAAAGATTGAGAATAAAAAAATGTATGAAGGTACACTCAAGTCTTATAATGATGACGAAGTTGTATTAGAAATAAAAGATAAGACAAGACGAAAAACATTAACTGTTCCCCGTAAGTTAATTGCAAATATTCGTTTTGCAATTGAATTTTAGAAAGGTTGATCAAAAACTTATGTCTAAAGAAATGCTAGAAGCGTTTGCTACTTTGGAAAATACCAAGGGCATTAAGCAAGATGTTATTGTTGATGCAATTAAAGCCGCTTTGGTAGCTGCATACAAAAAGAATTATAATCAAGCACAAAACGTTGAAGTTGATTTTGATGAAAGAAAAGGTAACTTCAAGGTAATGGCAGTTAAAACTGTTGTTGACGAAGTGCAAGATGACCGTCTTGAAGTTAGTTTAAAGGATGCTTTAACAATTAATCGTGCTTATGAAGTAGGCGACGAAATTCGTTTTGAAGTAACACCTAAAAATTTTGGTAGAATTGCCGCTCAAACTGCTAAGCAAGTTATCATGCAACGTCTACGTGAAGCCGAAAGAAAACATATTATTGATGAATATTCACAATATGAAGATGAATTGGTTACTGGTACCGTGGAAAGACGCGACAATCGTTTCGTTTATGTAAAGATTGGTAATGTTGAAGCTGTTATGCCTCACCGTGATCAAATGCCAAATGAGGTTTACAATCCCCAAGATCAGATTCGTGTACTAGTAACTCATGTTGGCTCCGATAGCAAGGGTGCACAAATTACAGTCTCAAGAACTGCTCCTGACATGGTTAAACGATTGTTTGAACAAGAAGTTCCAGAAATTTATGATGGAACCGTTGAAATTGTTTCAATCGCACGTGAAGCAGGTGACAGAACTAAGATGGCTGTTAAGTCAAATGATCCTAACATCGATCCGGTAGGTACCTGTGTAGGCCAAAAGGGTGCTCGTGTACAAAATGTAGTTAACGAACTTGGCGGTGAAAATATTGATATCGTTAAGTATGAAGAAGATCCATCTGACTTTATTGCTAATGCATTAAATCCAGCAGAAGTGATTGCGGTTCAATTTGGTGATGATGAAGAAGAAAAAAGTGCTTTAGTTATCGTACCAGATTACCAGTTATCACTTGCAATTGGTAAGAAAGGTCAGAACGTTCGCTTAGCTGCTCGTTTGACAGGCTATAAGATTGATATTCGTCCTGAATCTGAAGTAGAATTTGTAGATGAAAAAACAAATGATACAGCTGATGCTGCAGATAGTAGCGAAACTTCTGAAAATGTTGAAAGTACAGATGACGCTGCTGACGTTGAAAGCTCAGATGATACAACTACTGTAGAAGATTCAAGTAAAGAAGATAAAACTGAAGAATAGGTGATTTTTTTGAAAAAAAGAAAAATCCCAATGCGGAAGGATTTATTAACCGATACAATGCAGCCCAAGAAGGAATTAGTACGTATTGTTATCGATAAAGAAAAAAATGTGTCAGTTGATCCAACAGGTAAAAAGGCTGGTCGCGGCGCATATGTTTCCCTTGATCCAAGTAAGATTGAAGCTGCTAAAGAGAAGAATGTATTAGAACGTAGTTTAGGTGCGAAAGTTCCAGATACTTTTTACGATGAGCTTTACTCTTATGTTGATCATCAAAAGGCAAGAAAAGAATTATTTGGTGATAAATAAGATTGCAAAATAGACAAAAAGCAATTAATTTGTTAGGTTTAGCTGAGCGTGCTGGTAAGTTAACTACCGGTACAGAGACAGTCATTAATGAACTTAATAAGCATAAAATCAAAGCGGTTATTATGGCTAGTGATGTTCAAGACAACACGGCAGAAAAAGTAAACCGCGCTGCCAGAAAAGACAATATTCCTATGATAACTATGTTTACTGCCATTGAATTGTCAAAGGCAATTGGCAAAAAACGCAAAGTTTTAGGATTAACTGATGCTGGTTTTGCTAAGGCGTTAGTTAAAAAAATAAATGAAGGAGTGTGATTGGATGGCAAAGAAAAGAATTTATGAAATCGCAAAAGAAGTCGGCGTTGATAACAAAGTTGTAGTCCAAAAAGCAAAGGATTTAGGCTTAGATGTAAAGAATCACATGTCATCAGTAGATGATTCACAGGTTGCAAAGTTAAAGAATAGTTTCCAAAACTCCGCTCCTGCTGCAAAATCTTCTAATAAAAAGAATAAAATAAAAATCTCTGTTTCTTCTATTCGCAAAAATGAAAAGAAGCAAGAAGATAATAATAGTTCTAAGAATTCTAAGAAACGCAATAATAAACGTCGTTCAAATAATCACGGTCATGAGAATAAAAATGATCGTAGAAATAATACAGGTAAGCCAAAGGCAGCTGCTTTGTTACAACAATTTAAACAAAAGCAACGGGCAGAAGAAGGGCAACTTAATCGTGAAGCCCAAAAAGCCAGAAAAGAATATCATGAGCAATTAAGACATCCAAAACAAGAACAGCCAGTGAAAGATAATAAGAAAACAACCAACCACAAAGATAACAAGAAGAAAGCAGAACCAGTAGAAAAGAAAGTTATTGGTCCTAAGATTTTAAAGCCTTCTCCAGCTCGTTTGAAGAAGCAACAGCCTGAAGCGACTAAAGAACGAGTTCAAGTTACTATTCCTGAGGCTCCTAAGGAAGAAAAACGCGGCAATAATCGTGGTCGCAACATGGGAAAGCCAGGACGCAAGGGTAAAAATCAATTTGGCAATGGTCGTAGTGACCATTCAGATCGTTCAGAGAGAAAGCGGCGTAAGAATAAAAAACGTCAACAAGAGCAAAAACCAAAGAAAACACTTACTAAGCGTAAGGAACGTCCATTACCAGAATCATTAGTTTACGAAGAAGGTATGAACGCTCAAGATATTGGTAAGTTAATTCACCGTGAACCAGCTGAAATTGTTAAGAAACTCTTCATGCTTGGCGTGATGACTAACCAAAACCAATCTTTGGATAAAGATACAATTGAACTTTTAGCTGCTGAATATGGTATCAATGCTGAGCAAAAAGTTCATGAAGACATCTCTGATATTGATAATATCTATGACAAGAGAATGGAAGAGTCAAAGGAATCTAAAAACCAGGTTAAACGCCCACCAGTTGTTACAATCATGGGACACGTTGACCATGGTAAGACCACTTTACTTGATCGTCTTCGTCATACTCATGTTTCAGCTCATGAAGCTGGTGGTATTACTCAAAAGATTGGTGCTTACCAAGTTAGATTAGATGATCGCTTAATTACATTCTTGGATACACCAGGACACGCAGCATTTTCTAACATGCGTGCACGTGGTGCTGAAATTACTGATATTGTTGTACTGGTTGTTGCTGCAGATGATGGTGTAATGCCACAAACTGTAGAAGCAATTGACCATGCAAAGAGTGCTAATGTTCCAATAATTGTAGCAATTAACAAGATGGATAAGCCAGGTGCAAATCCACAACACGTAACTGAGGAATTAATGAAATACAATTTGATTCCTGAAGATTACGGTGGTGATACTATCTTCGTTAATATTTCAGCTAAGACAGGTCAAAATGTTGATGACTTATTACAAATGATCTTGTTGCAATCTGATGTGATGGAACTTAAGGCTAATCCAACTGAAATGGCAATTGGTACTGTGATTGAAGCTCGTTTGTCACGTGGTCGTGGACCTGTAGCAGACGTTTTAATCCAACAAGGTACACTTAATGTTGGTGACCCGATTGTTGTTGGTAACACTTTTGGTCGTGTTCGTACTATGACTAATGATCGTGGACGTCAAGTTAAGAAGGCTACACCATCAGAACCTGTTGAAATTACTGGTTTGAACGATGTGCCTGAATCTGCTGATAAGTTAGTTGAATTTAAGGATGAAAAGACCGCTAGAAGTGTTGGTGAAGCTAGAGCACAACAAGCTTTACAAAAGTCTCGTGAAAATGTTCAACACGTAACTCTTGATAACCTCTTCGATACTATGAAGAAGGAAAACATGAAGGAAGTTGACATTGTCTTGAAGGCTGATGTTCAAGGTTCTGTAGAAGCTTTACAACAATCGCTTGAAAAGATTGAAGTTGAAGGCGTACGTGTAAATATCATTCACTCAGGTGTAGGTGCCATTAATGAATCAGATGTAACTTTGGCTGGTGCATCAAATGCATTTATTATTGGGTTCAACGTTCGTCCAACTGCTACTGCTAAGAGCCAAGCTGAAACCGATGGCGTAGATATTCGTCTTTACAGCATTATTTACAAGGCTATTGATGATGTTACTGCTGCCATGAAGGGTATGCTTGAACCAACTTATGAAGAAAAGGTTATCGGTAATCTTACTGTTCGTGAAACTTGGAAGGTTTCTAAGGTTGGTACAATTGCTGGTTCCTTCGTTGATAAGGGCTTGGTTAAGAATGATTCTAAGATTAGAGTTATCCGTGATGGTATCGTTAAGTATGATGGTGAAATTGCTTCACTTAAGAGATTTAAAGATGATGTTAAGGAAGTTAAGCAAGGTAACGATTGTGGTTTAACGATTAAGGACTACAACGACATTAAAGTTGGCGACGAATTCGAAGTTTACGAAATGCAACAAGTTGAGCCTAAGTAATTACTATTAGGAGGAAAACATGAAGCATAGAATTGGTCGTGTTGAAGGTGAAATTCTACGCGAATTAACCAAGATTTTACAAAAGAATATTCGTGATCCGCGCTTAAGTGGTGTAACTATTACCGCAGTTGAATGTACGAATGATCTTTCATATGCAACTGTTTATTACAGCCTGCTAACTGAAGATGAGCATAAGGAAGAAGAGGTTCAGGCAGGTTTTGAAAAGGCAAAAGGCATGATGCGTCATTTGCTTGGTCAAACATTAACTGTTTATAAGGTTCCTGAATTAATTTTTAAACGTGATAATTCAGTTTTGTATGGTAGTAAGATTGACCGTTTGATTGCAGAAGTTAAGAAACAAGATGCTAAGCGGGAAAACAAATAAAAAAGAGGGCGCCGTGATGGTGCCCTTTTTTTGTTGAAAGGAATAGGGAATAATTATGTTAAACGGAATTTTAGTTATTGATAAAGATAAAGGGATGACTAGTGCAGATGTAGTTTATCATTTGCGCCGCGTATTAAATATTAGAAAAATAGGACATGCTGGTACGCTTGATCCCGAGGTGACAGGCGTTTTACCAATTGCTATTGGTCAGGCTACTAAATTAATTGAAATGATGCATACTAGGCCAAAAGAATATATTGGCACGGGACTATTTGGTTATAGCACAGATAGTTATGATGCAACTGGAACTGTTTTAAAAGAAAAAAAGTTGATTCAGCCTTTTTCTGGTGCAGAAATTCAAGAAAATATGAATAAATTTGTAGGAGAAATTGTTCAAGTGCCTCCAATTTATTCTGCTGTTAAAGTGAATGGTAAACATCTTTATGAATATGCGCGTGAAGGAATTGAAGTCGAGCGACCTCAGAGAAAGGTTGAAGTCAAACAATATGATCTAACTAAAGAACCAGTTTTTGATATAAATACTGGGCAAGAAAGCTTTGATTTTAAGATTAAATGCAGCAAAGGCACTTATGTTAGATCGTTAGTTAATGATCTAGGTGAAAAATTAGATTGCCCCGCAACGATGACTTATTTGAGAAGAACAGCTAGTTCTGGCTTTGATATTACACAAGCAGTAAAATTAAAGGAGATTGAAGAGAATCCGGAAAAGGCCACTGAACTTATACAGCCGATTGATGCATTTTTTAAGGAATACACTCAGGTTGATTTAACTGAAGAAAAGTGGCTTAAAGTTAAAAATGGAGCAGGTATTTCGCTTGAAACTAATGCGAAAAAAGTTGCACTACGATACAATAAAAAGGTGAAAGCAATTTATGAAAAAAAAGGAAAGCTTTATCGCCCAAGCTTAATGCTGTTGCAAAATGAATAAATGAAATGAAGGAATTAGCTGTGAAAATCGTTCATTTAACATATCCTGTTAAGGAAAATATTTTATCTACTAGAATTGTGCTTGCCCTTGGCTTTTTTGATGGGGTTCATTTGGGACATCAGCGCTTAATTAATCAGGCTAAAGAAATTGCATTACAGAAGAAATTGTCATTAGTTGTGTTGACCTTTGATCGACATCCTAAGGAAGTTTATGAGTCGAAACGAGATTTTAAATACTTAGAAACTTTGGAAGAAAAAGCTAACAAAATGGCGGAATTAGGAGTAGATTATTTGGCTGTTTTACCATTTACTAAAAATTTCAGTCAAATTTCTGCACAAGAATTTGTCGATAATGTAATTGTCAGATTAAATGCTGATACCGTTGTTGCTGGCTTTGATTACACTTATGGTCCTAAGAATATTGCAAATATGGCTAATTTACCCCAATTTTCCAAAGGGCGTTTTAATATTGTAGTGATGCCAAAGCAAACTTTTAACGGTAGAAAAATTGGCTCAACTGAAATTCGTCAAGCAATTAAGGATGGTCAGATGGAATTAGCCACTGAATTAATGGGGCACCATTATGTAATGAGTGGTATCATTGGGCATGGTAAACGAAATGGTCATAAGCTAGGCTATCCAACAGCTAATTTGATTTGGGCAGAACATAAGGTGATTCCTAAAATTGGAGTTTATGCTACCAAGACTAAAGTAAATGGTAAGTGGTATAACTCCATGACTAGCGTTGGCTATAATGTAACCATTAATCAGGACAAGAAGATATATATTGAATCTAATATTTTTGATTTTAATGAAGATATCTATGGTAAGCCAATGAAGATCAAATGGTATAAATATACCAGAGGTGAGAAAAAATTTGCCGGATTACCTGAACTGAAAGAGCAACTTGAACGAGATGAGCAAGAAATTAGGGCTTATTTTAAGCAAAAGGGTTAAGAAGCTACGTACTTTGAAAAAAGTGCGTATTTTTTTGAATAAAATTAGCAATCTACTTGATTTAGTGCTAATTTCTGGTATCATATTAACTGTTAGCACCTGAGAGATGTGAGTGCTAAAAGTGAGGGCGATATAATATGTTGACCGAGCGTCAAGAGCTTATTTTAAAAACAATAATTACAGACTTTACACAAAGTCATGAGCCAGTAGGTTCAAAGACCGTAATGAAGCAGTTGCCAATTAAAGTTTCAAGTGCAACGATTAGAAATGAAATGGCCGTGTTGGAAGAGCAGGGGTTAATTGAAAAAACTCACTCTTCAAGTGGTCGAATTCCTTCAAGCGAGGGCTATCGTTATTATCTTGATAATTTAGTTGAGCCGTTGCAATTACCAGAGTCTGTTTATAATACAATAGGAAGCCAATTAGATCGACCTTTTCATCAAGTAAATGAAATTGTACAAGAAGCTGCACGAATTCTGTCAGATTTAACTAACTATACCGCATTTGCGGAAGGACCTGAAAGTCATGATGTTAGAGTCACAGGATTTAGAATTGTACCGCTGTCTCAACGACAGATTATGGCAATTTTGGTTACAAGTGATGGTAACATTCAAAATCAGGTATATGCTTTGCCACATAATATTCACGGCGAAGAAATTGAAAAGGCTGTCCGCATGATTAATGATCAGTTAGTCGGAAAGAGCCTAAATGAAATCAACGTTTCGTTGCTAAGTGAATTAGCTAAAAACGAATTAGGCGGCGAACATGTGACTGAATTGCTTAGTTTAGTTGAAGATGTCGTAAAAGATGCAGCTAGTGAGCAGATGTATGTGGATGGACAGATTAATTTGCTCAATAATACTTCTGAACATGATGTAAATGACATTCGTTCTTTGTACGAGTTGATTGATCATAATAATCTGTTCACTAATTTAATGGATGCAAAGGTGGATCCAAAGTCTGGAAATTATCCAGTAAAGGTTAAGTTGGGATCTGAATTACCCAATGATTTATTAAAAAATTATAGTTTGCTGACAGCTGAGTACAGTGTTGGCTCCCATGGTAAAGGAACTATTGCTTTACTTGGGCCAACGAATATGCCATATTCACAAATGATTGGGTTGCTTGAATATTTTAGAAATGAACTAGCTAAAAAGTTGCTTGATTATTACGGCAAGTTTCAATAAAGGAGGTTAGCCGTGAGTAAAGAAGAATTTCCAAGTGAAAAAAATCTAGAGCAAAAAGAAAAGACTTCTGAGCCTAAGGCTAAAAAAGAAGCCGATAAAGGTGAAGAAAAGAAGCAAGAAAAAAATAAACAAGATCAAAAATTAGCTAAAGAATTAGCTGATTTAAAAGATAAGAACAAGGATCTTGAAGATAAGTATTTGCGTAGTGAAGCAGAAATTCAAAATATGCAAAATCGCTACACTAAAGAACGTGCTCAATTAATTAAGTACGAATCTCAAAGCTTAGCGAAGGACATTTTGCCAGCAATGGACAATTTGGAAAGAGCCCTAAGCGTTGAGGCCGATGATGATGTGTCTAAGCAGTTAAAGAAGGGCGTGCAAATGACCCTGGATGCACTTGTGAAGGCAATGAAAGATCACGGTGTAGTTGAGATTGAGGCTGATGGCGTTAAATTTGATCCGACATTACATCAAGCTGTTCAAACAGTAGCAGCTGAGAATGATGATCAAAAAGATCACGTTGTTCAGGTTTTACAAAAAGGATATCAATATAAGGATAGAACACTAAGACCAGCAATGGTTGTAGTTGCTCAATAAGAGAGGAAGCTAATATATGTCAAAAGTTATTGGGATTGACCTTGGGACTACTAACTCAGCAGTTGCAGTTCTTGAAGGTAAAGAACCAAAGATTATCACTAATCCAGAAGGTAACCGGACTACTCCTTCAGTAGTTGCATTTAAAGATGGTGAAATTCAAGTCGGTGAGGTAGCAAAGCGTCAAGCTATTACCAACCCTAATACCATTGTTTCAATTAAGCGTCACATGGGTGAAGCTGATTATAAGGTTAAAGTTGGTGATAAGGAATATACACCACAAGAAATTTCAGCATTTATTTTACAATATATTAAGAAATTCTCAGAAGATTACTTGGGTGAAGAAGTTAAGGATGCTGTTATTACTGTTCCTGCTTACTTCAATGATGCTCAACGCCAAGCTACTAAGGACGCTGGTAAGATTGCTGGTTTGAATGTGCAAAGAATTATTAACGAACCAACTGCTTCAGCATTAGCCTTCGGTTTAAATAAAGACCAAGATGAAAAAGTCTTAGTATACGACCTTGGTGGTGGTACTTTTGATGTTTCTGTATTGCAATTAGGTGATGGTGTCTTTCAAGTATTGTCAACTAATGGTGATACTCATCTTGGTGGTGATGACTTTGATCACCGTATCATGGATTGGTTAATTAAGAACTTTAAGGATGAAAATGGTGTTGATTTGTCGAAGGACAAGATGGCAATGCAACGCTTAAAGGATGCTGCAGAAAAAGCAAAGAAGGACTTGTCAGGTGTATCAAGTACTCATATCTCACTTCCATTCATTTCTGCTGGCGAAGCTGGTCCATTACACCTTGAAGCAGATTTAACTCGTGCTAAGTTTGATGAATTAACTGCTGACTTGGTAGAAAAGACTAAGGTACCATTTGACAATGCATTGAAGGATGCAGGTCTTACTGTTAATGACATTGACAAGGTTATTTTAAATGGTGGTTCTACTCGTATTCCAGCTGTTCAAAAGGCAGTTAAGGAATGGGCTGGTAAGGAACCTGACCATTCAATTAACCCTGATGAAGCTGTAGCTATGGGTGCAGCAATTCAAGGTGGTGTTATCTCAGGTGATGTTAAGGATATTGTTTTACTTGATGTTACCCCATTGTCACTTGGTATTGAGACCATGGGTGGTGTCTTCACTAAGTTAATCGACAGAAACACTACTATTCCAACTTCAAAGAGTCAAATCTTCTCAACTGCAGCAGATAATCAACCAGCTGTAGATGTTCACGTATTGCAAGGTGAACGTCCAATGGCTGCAGACGACAAGACTCTTGGCCGCTTTGAATTAACTGATATTCCACCAGCACCACGTGGTGTTCCTCAAATTCAAGTTACCTTCGATATCGATAAGAACGGTATTGTAAATGTATCTGCTAAGGATATGGGTACTGGCAAGGAACAAAAGATTACTATTAAGAGTTCATCCGGTTTATCAGATGAAGAAATTAAACGTATGCAAAAGGATGCTGAAGAACACGCTGATGAAGATAAGAAGCGTAAGGAAGAAGCAGACCTTAGAAACGAAGTAGATCAATTAATCTTTACTACAGATAAGACTTTGAAAGATACTAAGGATAAGCTCTCTGATAGCGATCGTAAGCCAGTTGAAGATGCTCTTGAAGCTTTGAAGAAAGCCCAAAAGGACAACAACTTGGATGAAATGAAAGAAAAGAAAGATGCTTTATCCAAGGCTGCTCAAGACTTAGCTGTTAAGTTGTATCAACAAAATGGTGGTGCTGCTGGTCAAGCTGGTCCACAAGCAGGTCCTCAAGGCCCACAAGGTGGTAATTCAAATAATGGCAACAACGGTGATGCCCAAGATGGTGAATTCCACAAAGTAGATCCAAATAAGTAATGGGTTTATAATTAAACAAAAGGAGAAAAGAACTACCCATTGAGTAGTTCTTTTCTTTTGAGAATACAAGGAGTTCAAATAGATGGCACAAGAAGATTACTATAAAGTACTTGGCGTAGATCGTGACGCCAGTGATCAGGAAATAAGTAGGGCATATCGTAAATTAGCCAAAAAATATCACCCAGATTTAAACCATGAACCTGGAGCTGAAGAAAAGTATAAGCAGGTTAACGAAGCCTATGAGGTTTTGCACGATAAGCAAAAACGTGCGCAGTATGATCAATTTGGTTCTGCTGGTGTAAATGGTCAAGGTGGCTTTGGTGGTGGAGCTGGTCAAGGCTTTGGCGGTGCCGGATTTGATACTTCTGGCTTTGGTGATTTTGGCGATATCTTTGGCGATATTTTTGGTCAAGGCCGTCAACAGAGGGTTGATCCAACTGCACCACAACGTGGCCAAGATTTGGATTATCAATTGACAATTGATTTTATGGATGCCATTAAGGGCAAAAAGACCCAGGTCAGCTATACTCGAAGCGAAACTTGTGAGACTTGTGGCGGTAATGGTTGTGAAAAAGGTACACATCCAATTACCTGTGATAAATGTCATGGAACTGGTTATATGACAATTACTCAACAATCAATGTTGGGCATGATCCGTCGTCAAACCACTTGTGACAAATGTCATGGTCGTGGTGTGATTATTGAGCATCCATGTAAAACCTGTGGCGGTAAAGGAACAGTTGACCGTAAGAATACTATTGAAGTGGATATTCCAGCGGGAATCGACAATGGTCAACAACTTAGATATCAAGGCCAAGGCGAAGCAGGTATAAATGGCGGACCATATGGTGATTTATATATTAACTATCGAATTAAACCATCTAAAGATTTTGAGCGTCGTGGCCAGACTATTTATACAGAAGTACCAATCTCATTTGCTCAGGCTACTTTAGGAGATGAAATTAACGTTAAGACTGTGCATGGTGATGTAAAGCTAACTATTCCAGCTGGTACGCAACCTAATAAGAAGTTTACTTTGCGTGGACAGGGTGTGCCATATCTTCGTGGTAATGGCAATGGTGATCAAATTACTACAGTTAATATTGTTATTCCAAAGCACATTAATGATAAGCAAAAGAAAGATTTGACCAACTTTGTTCATGATGGTGGTGGCAATATTACACCACAAGAAAAAGGATTTTTTGAACGCTTAAAAGATAAGTTTAATATGTAAATGCTAAAAAAGGTTTCTACTTTGTCGGTAGAAATCTTTTTCTATGAAAAAATATTATTTTATTTTGTTTTGTTTAGAAGATAACTGTTTGCTTTTTTTAAGATTAATTGAAGTTCTTTGTAGCTGAATTCTTTGTAATTTTGTGCAGCCAGACATTTTTGAGCTTCATCATAACTTAACCAGGCACTTTGACGAATTTCGCTTTCTTGTAGTTTAATTTGTTGTCCTTCAATAAATTCTGCTAAAAAGAAAGTAACCTCTTTTTGGCGATTTTTTGTTAAATGGTATGTATCAACTTGATGAAACGTAAAGTCAAATTTAGGGTTAAGACCCACTTCCTCATAAACTTCTCTTTGTGCAGCGTCCTCATTAGATTCTGTTCCTTCTAAATGTCCTTTAGTAAATCCCCAAGCACTTGGAAATTGTTTATAAGGTTGACTTTGAATCATTAGATATTCTAGTTGTGATTTCTGTTTGCGCCAGATGATAGCACCGGCTGATTTTTCAGTTATCATCATTAAACTCCTTGTATTATTAAATTTGGAAATTATTATGCTACAATTTCGTGATTTTATCTAGCTTTGCTATAATAATTATTACATAGTAAAGGGTGAACGATTTTATGGATTTAGAAAAATTAAAAGACTATCAAAAACATATTCGAAATTTTGCGATCGTGGCACACATTGATCACGGTAAATCAACTATTGCTGACAGAATTTTGGAATTAACTGATACTGTTAGTCAGCGTCAACTTAAGAATCAAATGTTAGATGATATGCCGCTCGAACGCCAACGGGGAATTACTATCAAGATGAACTCTGTTGAAGTTAAATACCATGCTGAAGATGGTGAAGACTATATTTTCCACTTAATCGACACACCAGGGCACGTAGACTTCTCTTATGAAGTATCACGCTCTTTGGCTGCTTGTGAAGGGGCTTTGATGGTAGTTGATGCTTCTCAAGGTGTACAAGCTCAAACTTTAGCTAACACCTATCTAGCAATTGATGATGATTTGGCAATTTTGCCAGTTATCAATAAGATTGACTTGCCATCAGCTGATGTTCCTAAAACAAAGGAAGAAATTGAAGAGATGCTCGGCTTAGATGCTTCTGAAGCTGCTGAAGTTTCAGGTAAAACTGGTCAAGGCATCAAGGATATGTTGGAAAAAGTGGTTAAGGACATCCCGGCGCCAGCTGGTGATATTGAAGCACCACTGAAAGCCTTAATTTTTGATTCAAAGTATGATGATTATCGTGGTGTGGTAATGTCCGTTAAAATTGAAGATGGCATGGTTAAGGCAGGCGATCGGATTCAAATTATGAATACCGGTAAGGAATATGAAGTTACCGAGGTTGGTGTTTCAAGTCCTCATCCAATTAAGAAGGATGTCCTGATCGCCGGGGATGTAGGCTACATTACTGCTAATATCAAGTCAGTTCGTGAAACTCGGGTTGGTGATACGATTACTCAAGCAGATAATCCTACTGCAGAAGCTCTGCCAGGCTATCGTCAAATTCCACCAATGGTATATTCAGGTATGTATCCTGTTGATAATCGAGACTATGAAGATTTAAAGGAAGCCTTGCAAAAACTACAACTGAATGATGCTGCCTTGGAATTCGAACCAGAAACTTCAACGGCCTTGGGCTTTGGTTTCCGTTGTGGCTTCTTAGGCTTGCTTCACATGGATGTAGTTCAAGAAAGATTAGAGCAAGAATTTGATCTTGACTTGATCATGACAGCGCCATCGGTTGATTATCATGCAATTATGAACGATGGTTCAACTAAGGTTATCGATAACCCGTCTGATTTACCTGATGCAGGGGAATACAAAGAAGTGCAAGAGCCTTATGTTAAGGCAGAGATTATGGTGCCAAATGACTTTGTTGGTCCGGTAATGGAACTTTGTCAACGTAAGCGTGGCGAATTTGTCACTATGGATTATCTTGATAAGTATCGTGTGAATGTTATTTACAACATGCCATTAGCTGAAATTATTTTTGACTTCTTTGATGATTTAAAGTCATCGACTAAGGGTTATGCTTCATTAGACTATGAAATTACAGGTTACCGCGCAACTGATTTAGTTAAGATTGATATTTTGCTTAACAAGGAGCCAATTGATGCCTTGAGCTTTATTGCTCACAGATCGGAAGCTCAAGACCGGGCTCGACAAATGACTTCAATGCTGAAGAAACTAATTCCACGGCAAAACTTTGAAGTAGATATTCAAGGTGCAATTGGTGCTAAGATTATTTCTCGTGCAACCATTAAGCCATATCGTAAGGATGTTACTTGGAAGATTCATACTGGTGACCCAGATCGTCGTGCTAAATTGCTAGAAAAGCAGAAACGTGGTAAGAAACGCATGAAGGCTGTTGGGCGGGTAGAAGTGCCTCAAGATGCCTTTATGGCAGTGTTGAAGATGAACGATGACGATATCAAGGGAAAATAAAATGGCTAAAAAGAAAACAAATATTAGTAGAATTATACTACGAGTTTTGGGCATTATCCTTTTAATCGTTGGTGTGGCGCTAATCTTTAATAAACAAATTAGCAATCAAATGATTCGTCATAATCAGCAATCTACTCTCAACGGCTTGAATAAAAGTAAAGTTACGGAAAATCTACGTAAAAAAGGGATGTATGATTTTAGTAAAGTAAAATCATTGGGAATAGCGCAAGCAACAAGATCACAAGTTAAGAAAACTTCTGGTGCGATTGGTGCGTTAGCAATTCCTGATGTAAATATGTCCTTGCCAATTATGTTAGGCATGAGTGATGATGCCATGTCGACAGGCGGTGGTACGATGCGAGCTGATCAAGTGATGGGTAAGGGAAATTATCCTTTGGCGGGTCACTATATGACAGCAAAAGGTATCTTATTTTCACCATTAGAAGATGTCAAAAGGGGAGAGTTAATTTATCTAACTAATCTTAATAAAGTATATGTTTATCGAATTTATATGAAAAAGATTGTTGATCCTACAGCTGTTTGGCTAGTTGATAATACGAAGAAAAATATCGTAACTTTGATCACTTGTGCTGATGGGGGCAAGAATCGCTGGGCTATCCGTGGCAATTTAATTAAAACGGAAAAAGCTACCGATAATAATTTAAAGATTTTCAAGTTAAAATAAAAATCTACAATCTTTAACCTGATTTAGATTTGCGTTAAAATTATAATAGATTTTGTAATAAAGACACTCAATCATGAGTGCCTTTTCGTTTTGAAAAAAACATAAGGTGTTTGATAATTAATGAAATGGCAAGAAAGAACAGCTCAAGAATTAGCACCAGACTTAGTTGAAAAGTATCAATTGAGTCCAATCGCAGCTACGTTATTTGCTTTACGCGGTATTAATACGGACGAAAAGCTCGATTTTTGGTTTAATGCTACAGAAGATAATTTAGCTGATCCAGCACTTATGCACGATATGGATAAAGCGATTGAGCGAATTAATCAAGCAATTGATAATGGTGAAAAAATTACTATTTATGGCGATTACGATGCCGATGGGATTACCGCAACAACCATTATGACAGAGACATTAAGTATTTTGGGTGCAGATGTTCATTATTTTATCCCTGATCGCTTTAAAGATGGTTATGGTCCTAATTTAGCTCGATACCAAGATATTGTAGCTGATGGAACTAAATTAATTATCACAGTTGATAATGGAGTTACTGGGATTGAAGAAGTTAAATATGCGCAGGAGCATAGCGTTGATGTGATTTTGACAGATCATCATACTTTTCAGGAAGAAAAACCAGCTGCTTATGCAACTGTCCATTGTAATTATCCTGGGCAAAAATATCCTTTTGATGACTATTGCGGTGCTGGAGTCGCTTATACAATTTGTCGTGGTTTAATGCAAGATACGATGCCCGAATTACTTGATTTAGCAATGATCGGTACGATCGGTGATATGGTTAAAGTCACGGGTGAGGGTCATATTATTGTTAAGCGTGGCCTGGAAATGCTTAATCAAACAGAGCGACCTGGTTTGCGTGCTTTAATTAAAAATGCTGGTCTAACTTTAGGTGGAATCAATGAGACTGATGTAGGATTCAATATTGCTCCACGTTTGAATGCTGTCGGCCGGTTAGATAATGCTAATTTGGCGGTTGAGCTTTTACTAAGTGATGATGACCTTGAAGCACAAAAAATTGCTGATAGGATTGAAGAACTTAATAATCAGCGTAAAGAGTTGACCACTCAAGTTTATGAAAAATGTATGGATTTGATTCAAAAAAATAGCTGGCAGAAGCAAAATACTTTAGTTTTATATGATCCAGAATTTCATGAAGGTGTCTTGGGGTTAGTTGCTAATAAGATTGTTGAAAAAACACATAAGCCGACAATTGTTTTAACTAAAAATGCTGCAGGTGAAATTAAAGGATCAGGTCGTTCATTTACTGGATTTAATTTATTTAATGCATTGAATCCTATTAAAGACCAATACTTAACAAAATTTGGTGGTCATGATTTTGCTTGTGGCTTGTCAATGGAAGAAGAAAAAATTGCTCCGTTACGAGATCAATTTGAAAATAATTTCCAAGTCGAGGGTGGTCTTGAAACTAAAGATTATGATATGGAACTACCTATGAAAGGATTAAGTCCGCAAACTTTAGCGCAAATCAACCAGGTAGGACCTTTTGGTACGGGTGATCCACAACCAATTTTTAGTATTTCTGATCCAACGATCACTCACTTTTTTAAAATGGGTAAAGATAAGAATCACGTTAAATTTACTGTTAACAAGCAAGGTGGAAATTTAGCGGTAGTTGGTTTTAATAAGGGCTTTTTGAATAATAATCTTTTACCATTTATTTCTAAAATTTTTGTGCAGTTATCATTAAACACTTACCGAAAGCAAATTTCTTTACAAGGAATTATGACTGGTCTCGCTTTTGCTTCCCCTAAATTAGCCGTCCCAATGCCGGTAATCGATTTACGTCAAGAAAAATATGTGATGGGTTTTGCTGATCGCTATCTATTATTTGATCAAAAAAATATTCCGATTGTGCGTAATAGACTGCAAATCGATGAAGATAAGATTAGTTTGGTTAAAGATTATGATCAAACAGGTGAAACGATCGCTTTACTTGATGTGCCACGTAATCAAGTTGAGTTGGATGAAGCTTTGGAAAAGAATTACCAACAGATCTATTTGCGTTTTTTGCTTGATCAATTACCAGTCGAGCAAATTCCAGCTAAAAGTTATTTTGGAAATGTTTTAAAGTATATTTATAGCCATCCAACATTAACCCCAGCAGATTATCGAACCGTAGCACCATATTTAGGTTTAGATTATGATAGTGTGCTTTTCATTCTGAGAGTATTTTTTGAACTTGGTTTTGTAAAACTAGACGAAGGCAAGCTAGTCGGTGCCCCAGCTCCTAAGAAGCAGCCATTAACGGCATCGAAATACTTGATGGCAACTTCTTCGCAAATTAAGTTTGTCAGTCAATTGCGGACGATGCCAAGTCAACGTTTAATTACATATATTAATAATTTGGCAAATAATTAGATAATTATCCTGTTTTCAGTGTTTTTATTGTTAAAATCTGGTAAAATATACTGGTCAAAAGTGTTTGAATACAAACACACAGAATTTGGGAGGTTTTGCTTCTTATGGCAGTTGATTTTAGTAAATATATTGCAAGTGTTCAGGATTTTCCTAACAAGGGCATTGTTTTCCGTGACATCACACCGATTTTGCAAGATGGTGAATTGTATCATGCCGCTACTCATGAATTAGCAGAATATGCTAAGAGTAAGAAGGCAGATGTAATTGTTGGACCTGAAGCTCGTGGTTTTATTGTAGGTTGTCCTGTAGCTACTGAATTAGGCTTAGGTTTTGTACCTGCAAGAAAGCCACATAAGTTACCAAGAGAAGTTGAACGTGCTTCCTATGACTTGGAATATGGCTCAAATAGTTTGGAAATGCATAAAGATGCAATTAAGCCGGGTCAAAGGGTGGTTCTGTGTGATGACTTGATGGCTACTGCTGGTACCTTAAGAGCTTCTAAAGAATTAATCGAAAATCTTGGTGGTAAGCTTGTAGGTGCTGCGTTCTATATTGAATTACCAGATTTACATGGTAGAGAAAAGTTGCCAGATGTTGATATTTACAGTTTGGTTAAGTATCACGGCGCTTAAAATAGAATAATAAAAAGAGGGAATTAAATCGATCTGATTTAGTTCCCTCTTTTATTTGAGCAAGTTGATATTATATTAAGAATTATTTTTTAACAAAGCCGGCGTCATACCAGACATTACTATTGTATTTAACTGACCAGCCAGTGACATTTGCATTAACGGCGGTCAATTCATAACTATTAGAGATTGGTGCGAAATAGGCTTGATCATGCATCCATCTTTGCCATTTTTTGAAGGCTTGAACTCTGTAGTTAGGATCGAAGGCCTTTTGGCTGTCGATATCGTTTAATAGTTTATTATTGGTTTTAGAAGCAAACCGGGCAAAATTCAATTGCGAACTTTGACCATAGAGACTATTTGGTGAAGCATCTTCTAAGCCCCAGGCACCCTCAAGTACATCAATTCTAGGGTCTGCGGCTTTAACTGCTTGAACCCAAAAATTGAATTCCATTGGTCGACCGCCTAAAAAACGTACATTCAAGCCGACCTTCTTCCATTGTTGAATATAATTGGACCAGATAGATTCCGCGTTTGGTGACGATGCGCGAACTGCTAAGTTAATTGTTAATGGTTTACCATTAGGCTGACTACGGAATTTGGCACCTTTTTGATATTTATATCCAGCTTGATCTAGCAATTGTTTTGCTTTTTTAAGATTATATGGATAACCAGGAATACTTCCATCATGAAATTTACCGTATTGTTCTGGAATTAAAGTGTCAACTCGGAAATTAAGATCATGATAGAAGCGGTGGTTGATCATATCAATATTCATGGCTGATAACATTGCTCTTCTTAAAGCTAGGTTATTCATCTTGCTGTGCTTATTCTCAACATTTTTGCCTAATTTACTATCCCAACGGTCGACGCGAAAAGCACTATTGAGTGATAAGAAGTTTGATCAAGCTGTTTTTTATCTGATGGATAATTTGAATTTATTAAAACAATCATTAAGCGCTGATATGGATTATAGTCAATTATTTGAAAAACTGCGAAAGTTAAATAAAAAATTAAAGGTATTTCTAAGCCTTTTCATTATATGCCTAAAAAAACACGTACTATCAATCAGGGAAGGAGAGCAATTAATGCCATAATTAGCAATATTATTGGTGCTGATTGTAAAAAATTACAAAATTTGCAAGATGAACAAATCTTTCAGATGTATCTTGAAGCTAAGCTGCTAAATCAAAATTGGATGAAGCTTAACGATGATCGGGGAGTTAGTCAACGAATCAGAAAAAGAGAATCTTATTTTATTCAATTAACTTTGAATATCTAATTACATAAATTTTGAAAAGTGAGTCTTCTTAAAAGTGATTGAAAATGTTATGATTTGAATTAAGGATCATTGATATAGCGGGATTTGTTTAGTGTATTCTCCACGTATGTGGAGGTGATCCTGTCAATGCAATTACTTATAAAGAAGTATTTCCGTATTCTCCACGTATGTGGAGGTGATCCCGACCGACATTTCTTTTTTAACGCCTTCAAGTGGTATTCTCCACGTATGTGGAGGTGATCCCTCCTCGTTAGCTCTTTGATCCTTTCGGGATCAGTATTCTCCACGTATGTGGAGGTGATCCTCATTCAAAAATTTATGATGAAGCTAAATTCAAGTATTCTCCACGTATGTGGAGGTGATCCCCAAAACGTCCAAACCAACTTGCAAATGTTTAGGTATTCTCCACGTATGTGGAGGTGATCCCCAAGCTGAACATTTTGTTGATTATAAGTGTCAGTATTCTCCACGTATGTGGAGGTGATCCTAAAAGTGGGCGATTGGCTTACTCGCTATTGAGGTATTCTCCACGTATGTGGAGGTGATCCTCAATCACTGGTGAAACTTATGTCACTGATCAAGTATTCTCCACGTATGTGGAGGTGATCCTGTTGGTGCATTAATGGAAGATGCATATTTAGAGTATTCTCCACGTATGTGGAGGTGATCCCAAGGCTGTCAATATCACCGTTCCAACGTGGCTGTATTCTCCACGTACGTGGAGGCATCTTACTCTTGTATCAAGGGATTTCTCTAAAAATAAAAAAATAGATAATCGATTAACTTAATCATTCTAAAAATCGTGCTTGATCTAACTTCCAAACATCGTTATACTAAAGAAAGTGTTGCATCGAGAATCCTTATTCACGATGCCCGATCAACAGAAATTTTAGCAAACCTCTTAAAGGCGACTCGCTTTTAGGAGGTTTTGTTTTTTTATTGCCAAACAAAAAAGATGACAAAAATGCTGTAATCATTCACAATAGGGAACAACAAATTGTTGAATTAGAGGATTTAATTATGAAAACAGTAAAGAATATTATTATCGGCTTTGGTAAAGGCGGCAAAACGCTAGCTAAATTTTTAGCGAAAAAGGGCGAAGAAGTCCTAGTCATTGAAAAATCTAATCAAATGTATGGTGGTACTTGCATTAATATTGCTTGTCTGCCATCTAAACGCTTAATTATCGAAGCGGGTAATGGCGTGGATTTCGTAGATGCAGTTAATGGTAAAAACAAAATGACTTCAATGTTACGCGGGAAGAATTACCATATGCTAGCAGATGAGAAAACAGTGACTGTGCTTGATGGTACTGCTAAGTTTACAGGAGACCATGAAGTTGCTGTAACTTTAACAAATGGTCAAGTAGAAGAATACCGCGGTGAGCGAATTTTTATTAACACTGGAGCAGTTCCAGTGATGTTGCCGATTCCCGGTCTGGCAGAAAGTAGTGCTATTCTTGATTCAACTGCTGCTATGGCCCAAGCTGAATTACCTAAGAAGTTGGTCATTATTGGTGCTGGCTATATTGGCTTAGAATTTGCCTCAATGTTTGCAGAATATGGTTCAGAAGTAACCGTATTGGACTTGCACGATAATTTTTTGCCACGTGAAGATGATGATATTGCGGCTGAAATTAAGCGTGATCTGGAACTTAATGGCGTAAAATTTGAATTAGGTGTAAGGATTACTAAAGTTGATGACCATACTATTTATTATGAGAAAAATGGCGAGTCTTTAACAATAACTGCTGATCGAATTTTAGTTGCTACTGGTAGAAAGCCAAATACTGAGAATCTCGGCTTAAAAAATACTAAGATTAAGCTAACTGAACGTGGTGCAATTGTAGTTGACGATTATTTAAAGACTAATGTCAAAAATGTTTGGGCAATTGGAGACGTTAAAGGCGGCTTGCAATTTACCTATATTTCGCTTGATGATTTTCGAATTATTAAGGACCAATTATATGGGGATGCCCAAAGGAAAGTAAGTGATCGAATTAATGTGCCATATAGTGTGTTTATTACGCCAGCTTTATCTCGAGTTGGCCTAAATGAAAAAGAAGCAAAGGCACAGAAAGTTGAATATGAATTGAAAAAGTTGCCGGTAGCTGCAATTCCTAAAGCACAAGTACTGAAAGACCCACGTGGTTTATTTAAGGCTCTAATTAATCCAGCTAATAACCAGATTTTAGGTGTAACTTTATATGGCGCTGAATCATATGAATTAATTAATCAAATCAGTTTGGCTATGAAAATGAAAATACCAGCACATGTTTTGCGGGATCAAATTTATACGCACCCAACGATGAGTGAAAGTTTTAACGATTTATTCAAGTAAAAAAACAGCTCGTGTCTACAAAATAGTAGATCACGAGCTGTTTTTTACTTACTGGTTAATTTAAATTTAGACCATGGTTTAATGAAGTCGAGCAAGAATAATTCATCTGAACTAATAGAACCAACTTTATTCATGCGCGGTTCTGAAACTGTCAAATCTTTTGTGTAAATAGATCTTTCTCGTAAATTGATTTTTTAAT